>CAXBFT010000019.1:0-16385 GCA_963974945.1 uncultured Alphaproteobacteria bacterium | reverse complement strand
AAAGGTGGGGATACCGGCAAGTCCGCCGAAGGTGAGCGTCAGCGAAGGTCTTGTTAAATCGGCCCGAAGGGGGCTAATTAAAACCTATCAAAACCCTTGCCATACATAGATTATTAACTAATTGAATGTAAGATTAATATATACTATTATCTTACATATTGAGGTGATATAAATGCTATCTACAGCGCAAAAAATTATGAACAGAATTAAGCGGAAAGGCCGTGGATGGGTCTTTACGCCGCAGGATTTTGTCGATTTAGCATCACGCAGTAATGTGGATGTGATTTTATACCGTCTTGTTCAGGATGGTGATATTCGCCGTATTCAGCGCGGATTATATGATTTTCCAAAGATTGATGCCCGCCTTGGTATCTTATCACCAGATGTAAAAGGGATCGCTCAAGCGGTTGCGCGCCAATCTGGCGATAATATCGCCCAATCCGGTGCGGCCGCAGCCAACCTTTTGGGCCTAAGTACACAAGTTCCAGGCAAGATCGTGTATTCTACAACAGGCAAAAGCAAAAGCATTCCAATGAAAAACCGCTCAATTCGGCTTGTTTCCTCTCATATTCCAGCCGCTTTGCATCATCTGGACGATCCCGTAACCCTGACACTGCAAGCCCTCGATTATCTGGGAAAAAAGCATGTGACCACGACAATGATCAAAAAATGTGCAAGCATTCTGTCCGATACGGATAAAAACAGAATCAGGCACAATCTCCGCTATATTAAAAACGCTTGGCTTTCAGATGTCGCGCGCCAACTATGCAATTAAACCCCAAAAATTCAAATTATTTCTTTCTTAAACCCCAAAAATTCAATAAACTCGGCAAATAAGGATTTTAAATGCCCACTTTTTTTGATGAACTGCCGGAAGTATTTGTCTCCAATACCGAAATTTCGGCATTGGTAAGCGAAGCTGTGAAATCAGGAAAACTGCGAAAACTCGGCTCAAGGCTTTACACAAAGAATCTGGAAGAGGCGCCGGAAAGTATCGTAAGACGAAATTGGTATTTTTTGCTCAAGGATTATTACCCCGATGCTCTGATTGCCGACCGCACCGCCATAGAAAATCAGCCTTCTACGGATGGCTCGGTGTTTATCGTTTCGAAGAAAAAACGAGAAACCGCTCTACCAGGAATTACTTTCAAACCAAGACCAGGAGTAGGGGGCTTGGAAACAGACAAGCCTTTTTTAGGCGGGGTTCATCTATCCTCAACCGGCCGGGCTTATCTTGAAAATATGCGCGTATCCCGCGCGCGCGGGGGCGATACCTCCCGCACCTTGTCCCGAAAAGAAATTGAAGAACGCCTTGACCGCATCTTGCGACAAAGCGGTCATGCCGGAGTGAATGCTATTCGGGATGAAGCCCGCACATTGACTAAAAAGCTGGACGCGGAAAAAGAATTTAAGGAACTGGACGAGCTGATCGGATCACTGCTTGGAACGCGCGACGCAGAAATGAAAAGTGATCTTGGTAAAGCCCGTAAAGGGGGGATGCCCTTTGACCCTGTCAGGCTGGAAAAATTCATCAAATTGTTTGAAGCCTTAAAAGCCTCAGCCCCGATACACCGCCGCGCGCGCGAAACTACTTCACAGGCCAACACCAATTTGTCCTTTTTTGAGGCTTATTTCTCCAACTTCATTGAGGGCACAGAATTTGAAATTAATGAAGCCGTTGATATTGTCTTCAACGGTCGCATCCCGAATGATCGGCCGGAAGACGCCCATGATGTTTTAGGAACATTCAGGATTGTTTCCGATACTACGGAAATGAGCAGATTACCTGGTTCAGCGGAAGAATTATCTCAATTACTAAAAAGCCGTCACGCGGTTTTTATGGAACTCCGTCCTGATAAACATCCCGGTGCATATAAAATCAAAAATAATCAGGCTGGTTCAAGCCTCTTTGTTGCCCCTGAACTGGTAGAAGGCACACTAGAAAAAGGGTTCGAGATATACCAATCACTAAACGTGCCTCTTTACCGGGCTATTTTTATGATGTTCTTGATTAGCGAGATACACCCTTTTACAGATGGTAACGGGCGCGCGGCGCGGATTATGATGAACGCGGAGCTGGTTGCGGCCGATGAAGAAAAAATAATTATTCCAACAGTCTATAGAAGCAATTATCTCTCTTCACTCAAGGCGCTGACCCATAACGGCCTAACAGATCCGCTGATACGAACACTCGACTTTGCTCAAAAATATACAAGAAGCCTTGATTGGCATAATTTTGAAGAAGCGCGACACCAGCTCACCGAAACAAATGCTTTCATGGATCCAAATGAAGCCGATGAAACCGGCGTGAGACTGAAACTTTATCAGGAAAGATAACCGCTGGCATATCAATTTGTATTGCATCCTTCTTATTTTGAAAGACACGTATTTAATCTTGAAGTCTTTTGTAAGCCTGAATTACAAGTTTCTTTGCTTAGCCTCAAAGCATAAAATTAACTTACAGGTTATTTTTTCGACAGTTTTATTAATCTATAGGTTAATTTAAAGCCAAAGATTGCTCACAGGCACTGCCCATAGATTTTGGCCAAACGGAACAACATCACGACCACGATACAAGACTATTCCGCATATGAAATCATGACCTGCTAAACGCTGAAGCTCTTCCAGACCTTTAAAATCAGCTTTTGAGACACTATCGCGCTGTTTAACCTCAACCGCAGCTAATTGCCCGTTGGATTTTTCCAAGACAAAATCAACTTCCTTATTATCACTGGTTCTGAAATGGTATAAATCCATCTTCTCATTTTGAAATGTCATAAGCTTGAGAAGTTCGGTTGCAACAAAATTCTCAAGGACATGCCCAAAAAGCTCCGGCCTGTTTTTCTCAAGATCGCTGAGCTCATACTGTATGAGATGGCATAAGAGCAAAGTATCGTTCATATAACCTTTTGGGGATTTGACGAGACGTTTTCCAATATTGCGCGACCAGGGCGCCAGCTCGAAAGTCAGAAACAGCATTTTAAGCAAGGTTTTGTAATTCCGTGATGTCACAGGATTTAAACCGGCATCCCTTGCAATATCAGCATCATTAACCAAACCGCCGGCACGATTGGCCAAAATGCGAAGCAAATTAGGTAGCGTGCTTAATTTTTCAATTTCAGCGAGAGCGCGGACATCTCGTTGTAAAATAGTGGTCAGATAACCATCAAACCAGGTTGTACGCTCAAGTTTTTGTGAACCTGAAATTTCGGGATAGGTCGCTAGGCGCATAACCTCGGCCAGTTTATATTTGGCAGAGTCTGGCTCAAATTCTTTGTTAAAAAGCTTTTCGATAAAATTACCGTCGCCGGCCAAGGCTTCTGACGCGGCCAAGGGATAGAGCGTTAAAACGCTCATACGACCAACCAAAGGATCTGATAATTTCGGCAAGGCCATAATATTGGCTGATCCGGTGAGCAGAAAACGCCCTTTGAGTTTTGGTTGTTCCAGTCTCAATTCATCCACGACAATTTTTAAGGCTCTGAAAATCTCCGGAACAAGCTGAACTTCATCAATGATTAAGGCACCTTTACGCTCTTTCAAATAGCTCTCAGGAGAGTTGGCGGCGGCGGCCATTTGTGTTGTACTGTCAAAAGTCACATATTCGGCTGGGTAATCTTTCTTGGCAATGGATTGTACCAATGTGCTCTTGCCAGCCTGTCGCGGACCATTTAAAAACACGACAGGGCTGACATTTAATGCCTTTAGAAGTCTATGTCGTGCGTGTCTTTTGATATATGACATTGAAAATTAAAATCCTGTAGTTATAAATCCACCTCTTATAAATTATAAAACAAACTTTTATATTTGCAAAATGATTTATTATTTCTGTAACAACGATTGATCTGGACCTCTTCAGCGTACTTTGACACGGTTTTTTAAGCTGAACAGAGCGAGAAACACCATTTCTCACCGTTTATTTTGCTTCCTCCATTGATAAGGCTCAATAAAATCGCCCTGCCATAACCCACTCTTTGCCAATTTCGCCGCACGTTCTTCCGATTTGTAAAACCCATCGCTAAAATAGGTATAATCAATCGCATGGCCGACTTTAACAATCTGACCGGCAATATCGGTACCATCAAGGAAGCATTTCGCTACAATACGGCTCTCTCGCTTGGCGGATCGCATGATATCGCATGAGACAGCGCGAGATACTGCCAAATTCTCAAAAAATTGACGCGAATGCTTGCCGCAAGGATATGCCTTGCCAGTCGCATCACGGCAATTTTGATAGTATTCCGGCGCATCAATACCCCAAAGCCTGACTTTTCGGCCATGTATTATGAAGCTGTCACCATCCGTAAAATGATTGATAACGCCGGTAAGATGATTTTGCGCCTGTCCGTTATGCGCGGCAAATGCCAAGGCGAAGATAATCAGGGCACAAACTGAGAGTAGGGGGATGATTTTACGCATCTTTACTTTCCTCGCTCCGCTTTAATAGTCCAAAAATCGAGCCTTGTAAATTTAACTCGCCTTTCTGCGCGCGAACCGTCATTTCTCGTAAATAACCGCCGGGGCTGCGGACAGGATTGGACGGATCTTGCATCTTTTGATCAATAATCATGATACAGATTGTAGCACCAGTGCGGCCCAGAGTAGAACAAGCCTCCCACCACGCAGATTTATGGATGCCTAACATCGGAAGAAGTCCGTGTGCAGCATCGGTTAGATCTTGCCAGGACAATGGCCGCTCGTGCAGGGGTATCCGTTCTTTAAAACGATCAGAACAAGCATTGAGCACCTGCTTCCATGTAATTTTACTGATTATTTCAGCTATTTTGTTGGATTCAGCTTCTTGCTCTTTAGCGACCTCTCCACTTGCTGTATGTTTGTTATTGGTCTCTGAAAAAGCCGCTACGCCTTCCTGAAGGCTAATACCGGAACGGTTACAGTAATCTAATTTATTAGATGTTTGAAGGTTTGTACATTGTATGTGGGGGAAATCAGTTTCGTCCGTGGCGGAAGTATCACAAGAAAAAGAAGACTTATCCTCAGCCTGAGCAACCCCTTCTAAACTCTGATTAAGAACCTCATATAGTGCTTTATGCTCGGCAAGGAGCTTATCCAGATCGCTTTGAGAATGATATGTCCGGATAGAGTAAGACACTTTTTCGTATTCATACGTCATATGGAGAAGCATCTCATCCAGCTCATCATAATGACCAGCCTCTGCAATCAAGGCTCTTATACGTGCTCTATAGGCTGAAATTTTACGCTTTGTATCATTCCATTTGGCTTTAGCAGCTTGCTTGGCAGCGACTTTTGCTTCCAGTACCGGCATTAAAGAGGCAAGGGGTGACAGATCAACACCGAAAGCATATTTAATTTCTCGTGTCTCACGATCTCTCATGCCGTAGCGTTTAAAATTACCGGAATCTTGCCAAGTCAGTGCGCCGAGGGCATGAAGAGCTTTCTCACGGTTTCTCACCTGTCTTTCAGATATATCAAGATCCAGGGCAGTCGTAGTGACGCTCTGGTAATTGATAGGCTGGGAGCCTTCTTGCCAGTCTGCTTCATCTGTACGGATCACGTAATACTCTAGAAGCTCGACCAATTCAGCAGAAAACCCTGCATCCTTGCCTGCCATCTTAACAAGTTTAAGGGCTTTGAAGCGATCAACATCTTCTTCAAGGCCAATATATTCATCCAAATCCTGTAAGCCGGCCCGAAATTTGGGTGAGCTTACCCGTCCGCCAAATGCACTTGGCGAATTAATATCTAATATCTGCATGTTTCATTTAAGCCATTAGAAATCCCTGAAACTGGGCCGCAAAAAAGGGTCGCGAAAAAACACTTTTTTCACTTGCGTCCTGATTCGTTCAGCGGTATATTGAGAGTACGAAATAAGAATATATCGCTGATTTATTTAGCTAGACCGCTGCGCCAACAGCGGTTTTTGCTTATCTGGGTTCTAAATTACGCTTTCTCCTTTCTAGTTATTGGTTCAACGATTAATATTGCCCTGGTATTGACGGCTTGCACCGCCTAGGGCGGGGACATAGCTGCAATCTCCGGATGGAAATTGCGGTGCCAGAAACCCAAAATCATTAACTGATTCTGAATCTCTTATAAAAAATCTATCATACTGTCTCATTATCCACAACGTAACATTCTCATTAGACAAGATAAGACAGGCTGCAATTCTCGTTAAGTTCCTCTGTACGCGTTGATAGAAAACAGTTATACAAATGTAATAAAAATTGAGACACTTCTGGAACTCTCTTATGCACAGTCTCATGTGGATAAGTAAGACAGTTTTGGACACCCTAGTTTGACTCACAATGCGAATCTGATTTTTGGTAATAGAGATTTTTTTCTTAAAAAATTTCTTTATACTGTGAGAAAGTAATACAAATGTCGCAGAGATGTCTCATGCGACGAGGTGAGAAAATGAGTGCAAATAAAGTATCTGTTTCCAAAGCAGCTAAAATGGTTGGCGTTTCCCGCGCCACTTTCTATCGTCACATCGACGAGAAATCCATATCAACCGAGCAAGACGATAAGGGAAATAAGGTCATAGATGTGGCCGAGCTGGTTCGCGTCTATGGTGATCAACTCAAAACTCTGGAAGACGTTGAGAAAGCCGAGAAAGCCAAAAAGAAAAAAGGTGAGACAAATCAAGACAGTGATAATGTCTCAACAGAATTGGAGTTGATGCGCGAAAAACTCAAAAGTCTTGAGACAGAGCGAGAAAGAGAACGCAAACAGCTCTCAGATCAGATTGGAGATCTCCGCTCTCGCCTTGAAAAAACAGAAGAGCAGCGCATAAAAGCCGAAGAACAAAAAGACCGCCTCACGCTCATGCTGACCGACCAGCGATCTGAAAAAGACAAAATCATGGAAAAGGAAAAATCGCATGAGAAAAAATTCAGCGATCTCGAAACAGTTATCAATGAATTAAAAAGCCAGCAGGAAAAGCTTTTAAATAATGAAAAGAAGGGGTTCTTTGCTCGACTATTCGGAACGTAAAATAATTATCCACATTTTCAGTGGATGAAATCGGGCACAACTTAAATCATTCTGAAAAATAACTCTCAGATGATTGAGCTTTAAGCTTCAAGATTTTTAACAATTCATACATCGCGTAAGTGTCCTGTTCGCAATAGACGCTTAAATCCTGCCACAGAGCAGCCAAAAATGATGCATCCAGACTCCCGGACATAAACGCTCCATACTGCCGCATTGCCTCGCCTCCATTACTGATCTCAAGATCGTCATAACTCAAATCCGTAAAAGCAGGTAAAACAGCTTTGATGGATGCTGAGCCTTTTTGATTGGGATGGTAAAGCCACCTTCTTCTGAAGGGCACAAGCAAGTCTATAACCCGTTCATTTACGGCCTTGATATTATCCGAATATTCAGGAAAATCGGCTGCAAGTTCATTATTGCGGGCAATTTCAAAAGCCTGATTATAGACAATGATTGTTCCGTGCGTCCCGCAGTCTTGCACGAGCTTTTCAACAAAAGCCTTTCTGGGATCGCTTTGGTCTTGATGCAGAAATTCTTTATGAACCAAAGGAGAGGAGGGGGCTTTCTGAATATGCAAAGAATATTGGAACGGTATTTGCTGAAATGGCCGCGTTCCATCAAAAAGCGGAATTGCCGGCATAAGGGTTTCATAATCCAGAAAATAAAGCGGATACGGCAATTCACTTAAAAAGGCTTGAATATTCTCGGTGTCAACCAACTCTTGCCCGTTCAAATAACTCTCCAGATCAAGCGCCTTATTGCCGGACGGCCAAACATCTCGTGGGAGTTTTTCTAAAGACAGCCCATAGAGTTTCGCAATCTCCTCTGCTTTAGGCTTTTGAAAAACATCATAGACAGAGTAATCGGGTACACGCGCCCAGCAATAAGGCCTATAATCACATTCAAATGGAGTGAAACATCTTGTCCCAATCGATACTTTCGGCTCTTCTTTTCGCTCAAGGATATATCCAAGCTGCCCTGAAACCGCTTCTGTTTCGGCCTGCTTCGCTAAAACCTGAGACGTGATGTCCTCGATCTTAAAAATGGCCTTGGGATCAATCTCGCCAATACGTATGTATGCATTATCAAGAAGCATCATCTGGCAGTTTCTTATTTTATATCCAGCCGCATGAAACACATGATATTGAAAGGCCATATCATCATAGTGATAATCTTTAACGCTTGTAGAGCCTTTAACCTCAATCAGATCCCACTCATCCGAGCCTTCAACACGTTTTAGTATATCAATTCTTGAATATCCACCATCAATCGGGTGCAAAGCAGTTGCTTCAAATATGGTGTCTTCGCCACGCTTTATATAGCCTTTTGTTGCATCGACTGCGCTCTGAACATCCCAGTAATCGTTTGTTACCTCAACACCGCCAGCAAAATATTGCTTAGCCAACTCTCCAATGACCGAACCTGTAAAAAATAACGCCTGCTTATCGGGCGTGATCTCTGGCGCCAAATCCTTACGATGCCGATATAGCCAGAGTGACTTCGGACATTGAAGACCCTTAAGATACTGAGATTTTGATATTTTATGTGCGCTCATAAGGATCGTTCATTGTCTTGTTCTTAAAAATGCCGTATTTTCTCATTTATACATTTTTCTAAGCTATGAGGAAATAGTGGAAACAGACATCCTAACAGTGAAAGAAGTTTCGGAATATCTGAAGCTAACTGAGAAAACCGCTTACAGGCTTGCGGCTGAGGGTAAAATCCCAGGCTTTAAAGTCGGAGGGAGTTGGCGTTTTGATAAAGCAGACATTAATAAATGGATTGAAGAACAAAAGGCTGTGAAGTCTAAAGAAGCCGGAAAGGGATAGCACTTGAACCCTGTAGAAATTGCAGAATCTGTCTCGTTATTAGCGGAACAACCATTTGATCCGCATGAGTTTCCTTATGCCTTTTTAGAAGCTTTTGGAAATAAAGCCACAACGATTAAGCGCCTTAAATCAGGGAACAACAACAAATCCGATATTGAGAATGGCGTTCTTCAGCACAACCATATTCATATAGCTGTGTGCGATGAAAACCAAGTTACAGATACTCTTGATAGTCTTAGAGAGAGCCCTGCCACAAAAAAAGGTAAGGCTAAGTTTATTCTGGCCACAGATGGCAAGGAGTTGCAGGCCGAAGACCTAAACACCGGCGAAACCATTGCTTGCGAATATTCTGACATTTCAAATCATTTTGGATTTTTCTTTGCTCTTGCAGGAATCAGCTTTAGCAAATCTATCAAGGATGTCGAGCTGGACATTAATGCCACACGACGCTTGAACAAGCTTTATATCGAACTGCTCCAAAATAATCCGGACTGGACAAAAGAAGAGCGTCGCCACGACATGAACCATTTTATGGCGCGTTTAATTTTCTGCTTCTTTGCTGAGGATACTGGTATTTTTGCAGGAAATAATCTTTTTACCGATACGCTTCATAAAATGAGTACTTCTGATGCGTCTGATACGCATGAGGTTATCAGTGAATTATTCCGTGCTATGGATACCAAACAAGATCAGCGGGCAAGCAAAAACATCAAAAACTGGGCAGACGGCTTTCCCTATGTAAACGGTGAACTATTCTCTGGTTCCACTGATGTCCCCAAATTCACAAGAATTGCCCGTGCTTATCTGATACAGGTCGGAAAACTTGACTGGCAAAAGATTAACCCAGATATTTTTGGATCAATGATCCAGGCTGTTGCCGATGAAGATGAGCGCAGTGCCTTGGGGATGCACTACACGTCCGTACCCAATATCCTTAAAGTCTTAAACCCGCTTTTCCTTGATGATCTAAGGGAGCAATTAGAAGAAGCCGGTGATAACCCTAGAAAGCTGTTAAACTTGCGTAAGCGTATGTCTTGCATTCGTGTCTTTGATCCAGCCTGCGGCTCAGGAAATTTCCTTGTCATTGCATACAAACAAATGCGGGAAATTGAATTTGAGATTAATAAAAGACGCGGTGAACCTGAGCTTGCAACAGAAATTCCGCTTACCAATTTCAGAGGTATAGAATTAAGAGATTTTTCGGCAGAGGCAGCACGACTTGCCTTAATTATTGCTGAATATCAATGTGATGTTCTTTATCGCGGCCAACAACTGGCTTTAGCAGAGTTCCTACCCCTAAATGCTCGAAACTGGATCACCTGCGGCAACGCCTTAACAATAGATTGGCGAAGCCTAATGGACGTAAAGGGAACTGGTGTAAAACTTCACAGTGATGATTTGTTTAATTCGCCTCGAGAACAAACTGAAATAGCTTTTGAAAATGAAGGGGGAGAAACATACATATGTGGGAATCCTCCTTACAAAGGTACAAAAAATCAAAGTAAATCAGAGAAGTATGAACTTAAAAATATTTGCAATATTTACACAAACCGTAGCGGATCTCTAGATTATGTTTCTGGATGGTTTATAAAAGCCGCACAATTCATGCAAACTTATAATGCAGATGCTGCTTTTGTTAGTACAAATTCAATCTGCCAAGGTGGACAAGTGCCTGTATTATGGCCCATTCTTTATGATTTAGGCCTAGACATTAAATTTGCTTATAACTCATTTAAATGGAGTAATCTTGCAAGCAACAATGCTGGCGTAACAGTCATAATTGTTGGGCTTACAAGAAAACGCCTTTCAAAAACAAGGTTGTTTTTGATAAATGGTGAAAATGAAGAAATCGAGATATCTGCAGATTCCATTGGGCCATATTTAATACCCAATACTAAAATCATAGTAGAAGGCAGAACTAAGCCGCTTTCAGACTTAACACCCATGTCTCTTGGTAACGCTCCTTACGACGGAGGCTTCTTAATCCTTACTAAAGAAGAGGCCAAATTGTTCGGGCTTTCTAGGATAGATCAAGAAAAATGGTTTAAGCCATTATGGGGTTCCACAGAGGTAATCAGCGGAAATAGTCGGAATTGTATATGGATTGAAGATGATGAGTTGGATGAAGCATTAAAAATCGAGCCCATAAAACAGCGAATTGAGTGCGTGAAAAATATGCGACTGAATAGCAAAGATTCAGGAACGCAAGCGATGGCCAAGCGATCACACCAATTCAGGGAGATGTATTACGGTAAAAATAATACTATTGTAATTCCAATTCGTAGTTCTGAAGCACGTGAATATCTTCCTATCGATCTTTATGGAAGTAATTGTCGTGTAACCAATCTTGCATATGCCTTATATGATGGCCCAGTAATAAACCTTGGAATAATTGCTTCAAGAATACATTTAGTATGGATTGCAGCTGTATGCGGTAAATTAGAAACTCGCTTTAGCTACTCTAATAAGATGGGTTGGCATACATTCCCTCTACCTAAATTAACAGATAAAAATAAAAAGGATTTAACAGAGTGTGCAGAAGAAATTCTGATAGCGAGAGAACGTCATTTTCCTGCAACGATTGCCGATCTTTACGCGCCGGACAAAATGCCAGAAGATTTGCGCCGCGCGCATGAGCGCAATGATGAAGTTCTGGAACGTATATACATTGGCCGGCGGTTCAAGAATGACACCGAACGCCTTGAAAAACTGTTCGATCTCTACACTCAAATGACCACAAAACCCTTAAAACAAGGAAAACTATGATGTTTTTTAAGAAAAAAAAGCAATTAACAGTGCAGGAAAGGTTAATCGGCGTCCATGAAATAGAGGGTGAGGACTACATATGCCTTACAGATATGGTTCGCGGTGAAGAAGGCGTTGATCATATAAAAAATTGGATGAGAAACCGCAATACTGTTGAATTTCTTGGGTTATGGGAGTCTATGAACAACCCGGACTTTAAAGGTGTCGAATTCGACACCTTTAGGAAAGAAGCTGGTTTAAACAGCTTTACGCTTACACCCAAAAAATGGATTGATGCCACGAATGCCAAGGGAATCTTTTCAAAATCAGGCCGCAATGGGGGCACATATGCCCACAAAGATATTGCGTTTGAATTTGGCACATGGATTAGCCCTGCATTTAAGCTTTATCTCATTAAAGACTATCAGCGTCTTAAAGAGATAGAAAGTAATCAGCATAATCTTGAATGGAATGTTAAACGCACATTGAGCAAAACAAACTATCAGCTTCATACCGATGCTATTAAAAATCATCTCATCCCGACGTCGAACAAATGGCGCAAAGAACTAGAATATGCGGAAGAAGCCGATATTCTAAATGCTGCTATATTTGGGCACACGGCCAAAGAGTGGAGACAAGCAAACCCTGAAAGGCATAAAGCAGGTGAAAACGTAAGAGACTCTGCAAGCATTAATGAATTAAACGTGCTTTCAAACGCAGAAAGTAAAAATGCTGAGATGATACGCGAAGGGCTCGGCAAGCCAGAACGCTTCCAAAAACTTAAAGAATTGGCAAATTGGCAATTAGAACAGCTTAACCAGATGGACTTTATGAAATCCATAAAGAAAACATCTGATGATATTTATCTTATTGAGAACAAAAAAGAGAGCGACGATTAATATGCCCCAAAACAGACACATACCATCCGTTACCGTCAATTATAAAAGCACTGGAAGCTCTACCACCTCCAACGAGCTTGGTATGCGGGCAATGCAAGAACGTGCCTATGAGAAGCGCGGCGAACAATATTTGCTGATTAAATCGCCTCCGGCTTCAGGGAAGAGCAGGGCGCTTATGTTTATCGCTTTGGATAAACTCCATAACCAAGGCGTAAAACAAGCCATTATTGCCGTTCCGGAAAAGTCAATCGGTGCCAGCTTCGCCGATGAGCCTTTAAGTAAGTTTGGTTTTTATTATGACTGGCACTTAGAGCCTAAATGGAATCTCTGTAACGCCCCTGGGGAAGATGGTAGCACGGTTAAATCAGTCAAATCATTTTTAGACAGCGATGATAAAGTCTTGGTCTGCACACATGCGACTTTCCGCTTTGCCGTTGAACGCTTTGGTATAGAGGTTTTTGATGACCGGCTAATTGCGATTGACGAATTCCACCATGTCAGTGCGGATGAAGACAACGTGCTTGGATCGCAGCTCAAACAGCTTATTGACCGCGATAAAGTCCATCTTATTGCAATGACGGGCTCTTATTTTCGCGGAGATGCTAATCCGGTGCTGATGCCAGAAAATGAAGAAAAATTTAGAGAAGGCACTGTTACTTATACCTATTACGAGCAGCTCAATGGCTATGAATACCTGAAAACTCTTAACATAGGCTATTATTTTTATAGCGGATCATACGCAGAAGACATTTTAAATGTACTTGATCCATGTGAAAAAACCATCATTCACATTCCGAATGTAAATTCTAAGGAAAGCACCAAGCTTGGCAAGAATATTGAAGTCGATCATATTATTGAAGAATTGGGTGACTGGCAGGGGATTGATCCTGAAACGGGCTTTCACCTTGTAAAGCTGGATACTGGCAAGATCATTAGAATTGCTGATTTGGTGGATGATGATCCCGCCAAGCGCCCGAAAGTTCAGG
Source organism: uncultured Alphaproteobacteria bacterium (assembly GCA_963974945.1). GTDB lineage: Bacteria > Pseudomonadota > Alphaproteobacteria > Micavibrionales > Micavibrionaceae > UBA1672. The sequence goes on along the minus strand of CAXBFT010000019.1, from coordinate 2,951 downwards.
CGGCATTACGCATGCCAGAAGCCAAAAAGAACCGAGATCATGTCGATATTATTATCGCGCTCGGCATGGCCAAAGAAGGCTTTGACTGGATTTGGTGTGAACACGCACTTACCGTGGGCTATCGATCCAGCTTAACAGAAATTGTTCAGATTATTGGTCGTGCAACCCGTGATGCGCCCAACAAGACACATGCTCGTTTTACAAACTTGATTGCTGAACCGGATGCTTCGGAAGAAACTGTAGCCGATGCCGTAAATGATACGCTCAAAGCTATTTCGGCCAGTTTACTTATGGAACAAGTTCTCACTCCAAAATTTAATTTTGTGCCAAAGAACCCGCAAAACACTGCTGATCCTAACTTTGATTATGGGGAAGGGGGGTATGACCACGAAAAATGCAATATCGGATTTAATGATAATACCGGCCAGTTCCAGATTGAGATTAAGGGCTTGGCTATGCCAAAAAGCGAGGATGCTCAGCGTATTTGCCAAGAAGACTTAAATGAAGTTATTGCGGCCTTTGCTCAAGATAAGCAAACAATAGAGCGCGGTCTTTTCGATAAAGAAATGATACCCGAAGAGCTTACACAAATCCGTATGGGCAAAATCGTTCGGGACAAATACCCTGAACTGGACTCAGAAGATCATGAGGCCGTTCGTCAACATGCTATTGCAGCTCTCAATTTGACGCAGAAAGCTAAAGAAACGCTCAATAATGACGATGAATTAATCGCTAAAGGCAATACTGCACTTATCGATGGTATTCGCAAATTTGCTATCAGCGTTCGCGATCTCGATGTTGATTGGATTGATAGCATTAATCCGTTTGGAGAAGCTTATGCTATTCTCTCCAAAGCTATGACAACCGAGAGCTTACGCGCTATGGCCAGTGTCATTGAAGCAAAGAAATCACCACATATTCCTTTTGAAGATGCGCGTGATCTTTCCAAAAAAGCATTAGAATTTAAAAAAGAACGTGGCCGCTTGCCTGATATAAAGGCAGCAGACCCTTGGGAACAATTACTTGCAAGAGGCATGGCCGCATTCGCAAAATATAAGGCAGAAGCAGTAAATGGCTAAAAAACAAGTTTTCACAGAAGATGATGATGCTCTATTGGCAGAGCTTGGCTTAGAAGTAGAGGCCAAGAAAATTATTACACATACTCCAAGAGAAGAGCGCATTATCGCCGGTTTTGAAGAAATACAAAAATTTGTCGAAGAACATGGCAGACTTCCACAACATGGTGAAAATAACGATATTTTCGAAAGGCTCTATGCTGTGAGGCTCGATCAAATCCGTAAAAAATCCGAATGCAGAAACCTACTTCAAGACATGGACCATCAAGGGTTATTGGGAAAAGAAACTAGCAGTGATAGTGAAGTGACCGATGATATTGACGATGATGAGTTGCTCGCGCAGCTCGGTGTGGATTTAGAGGCTGAACATTCGATCACGACTTTGAAGCACGTAAAGCCGCGCTCTGAAATTAAAGCAGCAGAAGAAATTGCAAATCGAACTCGTTGTGAAGACTTTGAGAAATTTAAGCCTTTATTTTTGTCGGTACAAAATGATCTTGAAACAGGAATTCGGGGCACGCGGCCTTATAAAGATGATGCAAGCGTTACCGAGGGTGATCTTTTTATCTTATCAGGGCAGGTGGTTTATATAGTCCACAAAGGCGAAGAGTTTCTCAATCAGAATGATAAAAAAGATGCGCGTTTAAGAGCTATTTACGATAACGGGACGGAAAGCAATATCCTCATGCGCTCCCTGCAAAGGGCGCTCAATAAAGATGAAACGGCTCGCCGGATTACAAACCCCAAAGCTGGCCCGCTATTCTCCGGTGAGAATAGTGAAGGGGATGTAGAAAGCGGCACTATCTATGTATTGCGAAGTCTTTCTGATCTTCCAAAGGTTAAAGACAATAGAAATGTGCTTCATAAAATTGGTGTTACCGGGGGAGACGTCAATAAACGGATTTCAAATGCCAAATATGATCCAACCTATCTACTGGCTGATGTCGAAGTCGTTGCCACATATAAGCTTTCTAATATTAATCGTACGAAACTTGAAAAACTTATTCATAGATTCTTTTCAAACGTGAATCTTGAGATTGAAATACCAGATAGAGGTCGGACGGTAACAGCAAGAGAATGGTTCTTAGTGCCGGTATTTGTGATTGATGAAATGGTTGAGAAGATCAGAAACGGCTCGATCAGTGAGTATTATTATGATCCAGCTTCGGCAGAATTAAAGCGAGCAAAATAACCTTATGCGTTTTATACAAAGTGGACCAGATATTCCTGACGAATTACTTTTTGCTCAAGATGAAGGGAACGTTGTTTTCTTCTGTGGGGCGGGTGTTTCTAGAGCCTATGCAAACTTGCCTGATTTTTCCCGCTTAGCGCAACAGGTAATTGATGATCTGGGAGCAACAGAAGAAAGCAAAGCCAAAAGGCTTTTTGCCAAATATGAGCAACTTAATAAAGACCAAGATACTAGAGGTTTAATTTCCGCAGATCATATCTTTAGCGCATTGATAAGAAGTTTTGATCGTCAAGATATTAACCAGTCAGTTGCAAAATTATTAAACCCTCCCACCAATACCGATCTGACAGCTCATAAAATTATTTTAGATTTAGTGCGACTGCAAAGCGGTCACATGAGATTAATTACAACCAACTTCGATCTTTTGTTCGAGCAAGCCAGTAGCAAAAAAATACATACAGCAACGCGCTCCAACCTTCCCCGTATTCAATACACTGATAATAATTGGGGCATCGTTCACCTGCATGGAAAAGTCACGGAAGACTACTCAGATGCCGCATATGACGGATTGGTATTATCTAGCTCCGAATTTGGTGATGCCTATCTAGCACAAGGTTGGGCCAGAGAATTTGGGGTATACGGATTTAATGGTTGATGGGGCACCTTCACCCCATCAATCTGAT
>CAXBFT010000018.1:0-16695 GCA_963974945.1 uncultured Alphaproteobacteria bacterium | reverse complement strand
GCGCAAGCGCTGCATCCAGCGAAGTTTATAGTCATATTTATCACCCGGTACGGGATTGCCGTTGGGCAGGTATATGTTAATCAGGCGCATACCATTGGTTTCAAACTCAATATAGCGCGCTTGCTCATCTGCATCATCGCCCTCTAATCTCTCGGCGATGATGGTTAATGGAGTTTTAGAAAAAACCGCTACGCCATTATAGGCTTTTTGGCATACCGCATGAGTATGAAAGCCCATCGCCTCAAAACGTTCCGCAGGGAATTCAAGGCCCTTCAATTCTTGCACCATGAGAAGATCGGGCGTGAATTCGGTTAAATACCGCGCAACATGATCGCCGCGCGCCTTGATAGAGTTTACATTCCAACTGACTATTTTCATGAGCGAGAGGATAGCAGCTTCACAAAGAAGGGCAAGGGTGGACTTGTCTGTTTTTTACAACTTTACTTAATGTTTAGGCAAGAATATAAAGGTTCCTAAAATGATTGAGAATATAAATGTGTGATAACAGGCAGAGTAAATTTCTTTTTTTATGCATTATTGCATCATCTCTTATTCAGAGCTTTTATTATCTGGGATGTGTGTATTTAGATGTTTATTCTGATGATACCTTAGATAGATCGTACTCTTATTTGATGTTATTTATAGTGAGTTATTTCTTTGTATCTTTGATGCCAAGCAAAAAGCGTGCGAGTTTTGATACTTTTTACTTTATGGGTTGCCTTGTTCCTATTTCATTAATCATTGTATCTATTGGAAGATACGGTTTTCTGCGGGGTATAGGGCTTTTTTTCATTATATCGATCTTGTATTTATTGCCTCCATTTATTTATTTAGCAGTATATTTTGGCTGATTTTCTTTCTAAAATAGCAGTCACAAAATTTTTACTTGTGATCGTTAACCATATTTTTGCTTTTTATAAAAAAACGAGTTATAGTTTTCGTAATAAAAAAATAACAGGTGATAAATGGTTCATTTATATAGGGAATCTAACCCATACAGGCATGATTTTCATATTAAAAATGTATTTTTTGATAATGATGATGTGTTGTACAAAGCGCCTGATAATCAGGACGACTATCATAAATTGGCAGCGATCAGAGCGGTTCAGCAAGAATTTCCGGATATGGGAAACAGGCAGCTTGCGCGTTTGATGGAATTGGGGCGTGAAGAAGGCAAGGGGTCTTTGGACATTTTTGTTGAGCGTTTTAATATCGATGCGGATTTTCTGCGAGAAAACCACTATAAGCAATTGATAAAATTAACAAAAGAGTTTCCTCAGTTTTTTGAGGATGAGGAATCTCCTTATGGTGATTTGGGTAAACTTCGTATTGCTGGGATAAATGCACATATTATTACGCATGGCAATCCCGAATGGACAGAATATACAATGTCGAAGGGGGAGAGGAGTATTGCAGCCTTTTTCTCTCAGGAGGCGGGGTCTTATACATGTAAAGACCATATGGATGATTTTAGTGGTAAAACGAAGGGGGATATTTATGAGTTTGCCCTTGATAAGATTGGTACGCCAGCACTTCGAAAGGGCCGTGGTGAGGGGTGTGCGATGGTTGAAGATACCATGAAGAATTTGAGGGCCGCAAAAGATTTGGGGATGATGACGGTCTTTATTAATCGCAAGGATGTTGATTTATCTAAAATAGCAGATTACGTCGATGTTGTTGTGTCACGTTGTAATGATGCCATCCAGACTGTCATGCAAAGCAATGCTCAACATGAAGTCCAATCGCGGTTTGACTGTGATGGATTATCATGTGATTAGTGATATGGTGTTTTATTCATCTTTATGCAAACCACCAATGGCAGATATGAAGACTTGAACATCATCGCTCATGCGGCGAATACCAACGCGATCTAATCCGTAAAGTACATTCCATTCAGAGCGTTTGAACGTTCCATAAGCAGAAAATGAAACTGTATTTACATCCACTTTTTTTGCGTAGCGATCCGTCATTGAATTTTCAAAAGTAATTTCTAGTGTAATCGGATGCGTTTCACCAACAAGGGTTAAGTCGGCAATCATGATGCCCGTATTCTGGCTTGTTCTTTCGATTTTTGTGCTTTTCAATTTGATAGATGGAAATGTGATGGCTTTTAGGATTTGATCGCCAGCGATGATGTCTACCAGAAATTCCCCTTTGTGAAACTCATGGTCAAGCGATAGGCTGTTGGCATTTAACGTGACATCAACCCATGAATTTTCAGGTTCCCATTCATCAAAATATATTTGACCTGAGAACTCCTTGAATTCGCCCTTAATGATATCTGCCGTACACATTTTAGTAACAAAACGCGCAAAGCTTTTTTCATTATTAATGTCGTAAAGCCGTGGTTGCATCGGATCTGCCATAGCGGCGGATGTTGAAAGCAGGGTCAGGCACATTATAACTATAAATTTTTTGAACATGACATTATTAGTATCAATGATTTTTTTAAGAATCAAGCGTGTCGGCGTAAGGTCCATAATAAGGTTGTTACATCACAGAGAATGATGTGCCACATCCGCATCCGGCCGTTGCATTTGGGTTGTTGACCTTGAATTCAGAACCAATCAGCCCCTCTTCAAACAGGATAGTGGCTCCGTCTAAGAACCCCATGGAAATATCATCGCTTAGGACTCTATCCTCAAAGATAATATCGGTAGGGTTTTGGGATTGAGTGAGTTCCAATTTATATTGAAAGCCTGAGCATCCGCCGCCATCAACGCGCACACGTAGCATCAGGTCAGGTTTATCCTGCTGCTCTCTTAGGGTTGTGATGCGTATAATCGCGCTTGTATCTATGTTTAATGTCATGTTTTCATTATAAGGCAACCCGCGTCATATAGGCAACCATCATTTTGGGGGAGATGGAAACCTTTGGGTGGAGGTATGACGCGGATTACCGTCTTTACATGGTGGTGGGGCTAGCCCGTCACCATGAAGTCAGAGACTTGGGAGAGCATGTTTTCTGAATTTTCCGATAGGGTTTTAGAGAGGCTGAGCAATTGTTGCGCGGCCTGTCCTGTTGCCTCGGCTGATTTTTGGACATGTCCGACGCTGCGGCTGACCTCTGATGTTCCTGTGGCGGCTTCGGAAACGTTGCGCGCAATTTCAGATGTCGCGGCGGTTTGTTCCTCCATCGCGGCGGCAATGGCTGTGCTGGATTCGCACATTTTTTGAATGGCTTTGCTGATGCCATCCACTGCGCCCACGGCCGCTGTTGTAATATCTTGCATTGTTGTTATTTGTTTTTGGATTTGATCTGTGGCATCGGCGGTTTGGCGGGCGAGGGCTTTGACCTCGGAGGCAACCACGGCGAAACCTTTACCAGCATCGCCAGCGCGCGCCGCCTCTATTGTAGCGTTCAGGGCGAGGAGGTTGGTTTGCTCCGCAATATCGTTAATCATCACCACAACGGAGTTAATATGTTTTGCCGCATCGCGAAGTGTGCTGACCGTTTCATTTGTGGCGCTTGCTTGTTCCATGGCTTGGCGGGCAATTTGATCTGATTCAGTGATCTTTCTTGATATTTCCTGAATAGATGCGCTGAGCTCTTCGGTGGCTGATGCCACGGTTTGCACGTTGGTTGAGGCTTCTTCCGAGGCGGCAGAGGCAGTGGTTGATTGTTGACTGGAATCTTTTGCTGCTTGGGACAAGCTTTCGGCGGTATCTTGCAGTTCAGTTGATGTCCCTAGGACAATATTGGCAATATTCATCACATTCTTGGCTAGATTTTCTTGGGCGGTAATAATATTCCAGCTCACCATCGGGCCGATATAATAGCCGTCTTTATCCTCAATCGCGGCCACGTTAAGCTGTAGCATTTCTTCGCCAAGTTTGATTTTGCTGTTATAGGGCAGGTTTTTCGGATCACTTAATATAGCGCGCTGATGCTCCGGCTTTTTGTGGAAACGATCAATCGATATACCATAGACCTCATCGGCTGTTACGGGGAGGAGGTGTTCTATAAGGCGTAGGGTTTCTAAGCTGGTTTGATTCATGTAGTTAATGGTGAAGTTTTCGGTTTCGGCCATCATGATGTTGATTGGCATGTTATCAACCATAATCTTCAGGCGCTCGCGCTCTGTGCATATAGACCAACTCAGGACGAGGTTTTTAACCTTTCCTCCAATCATGACGGAATCAATATGCAGATCCAAAAGTTCAGGCCCAAGGCGTATGATTGTGCTGTGGGGGAGGGTTGATGTATTACGCATCACATTTTTTTCGTGGGCGGGTGGTTTATACAGAACATCAATGCTCTTCCCGATAATCGTTTCGCCGTTTACGCCATCAGGCAGAAGATGTGCAAAGCGGTTTAATGTCTCGACGCTTGGCCTATTGGCGGAATTGATCACGAATGTTTTAGGATCACATGTTAAAATATTAAGCGGTAGGGTATCAAACATGGCTTTTAGGTGCATGATTTCTGTGTTGATTGACCATGTCACAAAAAGCTTTTTTATCGTATTATCGTTTTGCGCGGCATCAATGTGAATATCCAGCGTTTCTGAACCCATGATAATGGTGATGTTATGGGGGAGGTTACTGAGGATTTCTTCGCGCTTTTTTGAAAAATCAGGATAGATAGTATCAAGTGAGCGTCCGATAATATTATCGCCATTTGTATCCTGACTTAGTTTTCCGGCAAGCCCGTTAAGGGCCTTGGTTGATGAAATATTTGCATAATTGATTAAGGATGTGGTCGGGTCGCAGGTCAAAATATTTGCCGGCATAGAATCAAGTGTTTTATCTGTGTTCGATTTTGATCCAAAATCAAATGCCATAGCCTGTATCCTTATTTTTATTTATAGTTGATTTTATTTTTTTATATTATTTAAATGTCGTTATTTTATTGTTTTTAATTTTGCGACATTAACTATAAAAAATCAAATTTATCAATATATTGATATACAATGATATGATTTTATATACGTCCGTATGTTTGTGCAATTTGATTATCTATAATTGTTTTTATTGTTTTGTTTGTGCATTTTGTTGGATTGCGGTCTTTACGATGAGCTGGAATAGATTTACTCTGATGTTTGTTATTTTAACCTTTTTGAGTTTAGAGAATTATGACGGAATCATCTTATAATTATTGCGCACTTCCCTTGGCGCCTTATGCCAGTAAGCCGGAGCAAAGTTTGGGGCGCATACATGATGAGCCGGAGAGCCGCCATCGCAATGCATTTCAACGCGACCGCGACCGTATTATTCATTCCAGTGCTTTTCGTCGACTGAAATATAAGACGCAAGTTTTTGTCTATCATGAGGGGGATCATTATCGCACGCGTTTAACCCATACGTTGGAGGTTGCACAAATAACCCGCACATTGGCGCGAAGCTTCATGGTGAATGAGGATTTGGCGGAGACTGTGGCGTTAGCACATGATCTGGGGCATACGCCCTTTGCTCATATCGGCGAGGAGCACCTGCAGAAGTGCATGGAGCCATATGGGCGGTTCGAACATAATGATCAATCTTTGCGCGTCTTAACCTCGTTGGAGCGTAAATATCCGCTATGGATTGGTTTGAATTTGACATGGGAAACGTTGGAAGGGGTTATTAAGCATAATGGCCCCCTGAAAGGCGAGCCGCATATCGCCGCGCGTGAGTTGCAGGATCAGATGGATATGCGCTTTGGCACTTATGCCTCGATGGAGGCGCAGGTTGCCGCGCTTTCCGATGATATTGCTTATAATAACCATGATGTAGAAGATGGGATACGAGCCGGATTGTTTTCTATTGAGGATTTAGAGGATGTGCCTGTTTTATCTAAATGTATTGCCGAAGTGCGGGCTAAATACCCGGGAATTGAGAAGCGTTACCTGATTCAAGAGGTTAAGCGCGACATGATCGGTGTGATGGCGGATGATGTTTTGATCGAAACACGCAAGCGTCTGGCCAAGGTGAAGCCGGAATCGCCTGAGGATATTCGAAATGCAGGGATGCAAATTGTATCCTTTTCTCCGCAAATGCATGATGAGGTGCAAAAATTGCGTGAATTTTTATTTGCCCGCATGTATCGCCATTACACAATTAACCGTATTTGGTTGAAGGTAGAGCGCATTGTTGGCGACCTGTTTCAGGCTTTCCACAGAAATTATTTATTGCTTCCTGACAACTGGCAACAGCGCATAATAGAGGGCGGTGGCGTAGATGATGAGCGCAAAAGGGCGCGTATAGTTGCCGACTATATTGCCGGTATGACCGACCGTTATGCGATAAGAGAGCATGAAAGGCTCTTTGACCTTTATTGGGATTTGCGTTAAGGCTTGAAAAGATAAACAATATCGTAACTTCTATATGATTCGGCCGTGGATGTATTTCTGCGCGGGAATACATACGGAGTGGTATTAACACTTGTGTAAAATAATTTTAAGGAATTTGCAGGCCATGACTCAGGATAATCAGTTTCACCAACTCGGCTATGAGCATTATTTAAAAGCTCCGAAGCGACCACCTGCGCACCCCCCCAGAGGAGAGAGTGTTACGCCAGATCTCAGTACGCGTATCCTTGAAAGAATGCAGACACCTGTCGTTGCAACCATTTCATTACTTGTTGCGGGGGCATTATTTGCGGGTGTGATTATCGCAACATATCCCTCAAGCGATGACCAACAGCAGGCAGTTCCAATCGTTAAGGCTGATTTGCGCCCCATTCGTGAAATCCCGCAAGAGCGCGGTGGTATGAGTATTCCGCACCGCGAAAGCACCGTATTGGCACAGGTAGGGCAACCTCCTTTAACGATGGCAACGGATCAAGTTGAGAATTTATTGGCCCCGCGATCAACAGAGGAGCTTATGAGTAAAGAGCAAGCTTTGGATCATGCAATGGCAACACAAAACCCGATGATCCCCTTGGATGAGCTGGACGCGCAATCATTGGCGCAATTGGGTGTACCTACTTCTTTGCGTGATGGTGAGGAAATGGCACAGGGCGCAACGTCTCAAGAGGCGGCTCTTGTTGAAGCACTTGCTTTAAATACCGCCGATGTCTCCGCCGAGGAGGTGAAGCAATCTTTTGAAAAACCACTTGGTTTGAAAGAGCCGGATGCAGATAATATCTTACAAAAGATCAGCTCATCAGAGAATCCTGTCTCTGATGTAACAGAAATGGATGCGCAAGTTGCAAAGGTGGCCTTAATGGCAAAACCAAATGCACCAGCTCATATGGTAACGGCGGCGCAATCATCGCCTGATACAATGAATTTTGTTCGTGAGGTTCTTGGTGAAAAGAAAGCCGTTGAAATGAATAATGTTCAGCCTGCAGTTGGCGCGGCAACAACCACCGCGCCCGCGGTAAGCGGCGGCTCATATTTTGTTCAGCTTGCAAGTATTACAGACCCCGCGCGCGCAGATCGTGAATGGGCGAAAATGCAAATTGACTATCCTGCTTTGGCAAATGCAAAATACCGCGTGCAAGAAGCAAGCTTAGCCACCGGAAAATTCTATCGTATTCAGGCTGGCCCGATGGGAAAGGCAAACGCGAATAGCATTTGTGATTCATTGAAGGCTTCTGGCAAACCGGGAGGGTGTCTCGTTGTCAAATAATGACGGGCTAATTACTGATTTTTCCATTGGTGCAAAAGATGCATTGGCCTGTATTTTTTCGCTTTCAGGTGAGGTTTTAACCGATCAGGAGCGCGCTCTTTTTCAAACAGCAAATCCCTTTGGCTTTATTTTATTCAAACGAAATTGCAAAGAGCCTCATCAGATAAAAGCGCTTGTCGATGATTTGAAGAAAAGTGTGGGGCGTGATTGTCCAATTCTCATCGATCAAGAAGGCGGCAGGGTGCAACGTTTGGGGCCGCCGCATTGGCGACGTTTCCCCCCGATGCAAGAATTCGGCGAGGCATATAATATTGACCAGAATAATGGGCTGGAGCAATTGCGCTTTGAAATCTTACGCTTGGCAGAAGAGCTGGTTGAGATCGGCGTGAATGTTAATTGTGCGCCTGTGTTGGATGTGTTTTTTGACGATGCTCATGATATTATTGGTGATCGCGCCTTTGGCTCTGATCCTGAGGTCATTGCCAGATTGGGTTTATCTGTTTGTAGACATTTTCTGCATAGTGGCGTTGTGCCAATTATGAAGCATATTCCCGGCCATGGCCGCGCCCACGCAGATAGCCATTTTGATCTGCCGCGTGTGAATGCATCTTACGAGGATTTGCTCAACACTGATTTTGCGCCTTTTCGGATGCTTTCGGCCTCTGATGTCGGCGCTAATATTTGGGCGATGACCGCGCATATTATATTTGAATCAATAGATACGAACCACCCCGTATCCGTATCTAAGCATGCCATTGATAAGGTTATTCGCGGCGATATAGGTTTTGACGGTATTTTGATTAGCGATGATTTGGATATGAAGGCGCTGGATGCCTATGGCAGCGCATCTGATAAGGCACTTGCCAGCTTAGAAGCCGGCTGTGATTTGGCGCTTTATTGCAGTGGTGAGTTTAATAAAATGCAAGATTTAGCAGAAAACCTGCCAAAATTAAGCGCCGAGACACTGAAGCGCTTGCAAAAGGCGGGTGGCTATGGAAAAGATGCCGCATGACAATGCAGCCTGATCATATTCAAACGCCTGAAATCTCTGCTCCCATTGCGGTTCGTGATGATGGCGTAGATTCCCTTTTGCTTAATATTGATGGATATGAGGGGCCGATTGATGTTCTGCTTGAGCTTGCCCGCAATCAAAAAGTTGATTTGGCAAAGGTATCAATTTTACAATTGGTGCGCCAATATCTGGTGTTCATTGATCGTGCTAAGGCCCATAATTTGGAACTGGCGGCGGAATATCTGGTGATGGCGGCGTGGCTCGCCTATTTGAAATCGCGCTTATTCCTGCCTAAGGAAGAAAATAGCGATGAGCCAAGTGCCGAAGAAATGGCGCAAGCGCTACAATTTCAATTACTGCGCTTGGAAGCGATGCAAAATGCAGCCGAAAAACTATTTGAATGCCCGCAATTGGGGCAAGATATTTTCGCGCGCGGCCGCCCAGAAGGTCTTGAAACAACGATTACAACGCAATGGAATGTATCCTTAATCGATTTGCTTAAAGCCTATGGCGATATTGATAAGCGTAAGGAAAATACGACATATGATTTGCCGGTTTTTAAATTAATGTCGATGGATAATGCCATGTGACCAAGATGCTTGGATCACTCCCTAAAAGTGGCGTGAATAGTGTTTGGACAACATTGAGTAGTTTTATGCCCGAGAAGATGGAGGATAAGCTTTATGCCCGCTCTGCAATGGCTTCGACCTTTACCGCGGGGCTGGAGCTTGCCAAGCAAGGGCGCGTAGAATTTCGCCAAGACGGTTTATTCCGCCCGATTTATTTGCGCGCGCGTGCGAGTGAGGGCGAATAGATGATCCGTGATTTTCTGACTGCTATTTTATCTTTTCTGGGGTTTTCAACAGAATTTTTACAAGGGACAAATCCCTTTGCTATTTTGTTGTTTTATATTTTTAGCACAGAGATTTTAGTTCTTTTTTTGTCCATATTTATCTGGGTCTTTATTCGTCGCGGCAGCTTGAAAGAATACGAACGCAAGAACGGAAAAAAGAATAACGGCTTTCCCGCCGATATGGTGCGCCGCGCCGATACGGATGAGATTGTTCATCGCTATAATATGGAAGATCTTGGAAAGATGTATAAGGACAATGAAAAGCGCGGATTTATATCTGTAGTTTTTGGTGGAATTCTTATGCCTATCGGAATTATTTTTGGTATTTTATATGGTTCATTATATTTTGGAGGGGATGTTTTAGGTGTCTTTGAAAAGTAAGAATAGCCGCATTTTAGAGGCGTTGCTTTTCGCCTCTACGGAGCCGTTAAGCGCGGCCTCCTTGCATGAGCGTATGCCTGATGGTGCGGATGTCGGCGGCGCGTTGATGGCGTTGCAAAATGCCTATGACGGGCGCGGCGTTAATCTTATTGAAATTGAGGGGAAATGGGCGTTTCGTACGGCGCGGGATTTGGCCGAGGATTTAAATATAGATAAATTAGTGCAGAAAAAACTCTCTCGCGCAGGGATGGAGACGCTGTCTATTATTGCTTATCATCAACCTGTTACCCGCGCAGAAATAGAAAATATTCGTGGTGTGGCAACGCATAAAGGTACACTTGACACCTTGATGGAAATGGGGTGGATAAAGCCCGGTCGTCGTCGTGAGAGTTTGGGTCGCCCTTTGACATGGGTAACAACGACATCTTTCCTTGATCATTTCTCTTTAGAGGCCCTGACTGATCTTCCGGGGATGGATGAGATGAAGGCCGCCGGCCTGCTTGATCGTCGCCCCGCAATTGAAACAGTGCATCAGAATGAGCTGTTCTCTGGACATTCGGCGCAAGAGGGCGTAGAAGAAGGAAATGTACTTTCCGGTATTACCGGAGAAAAAGTACAAGAAGATCAAGATGAAATGGAAGGGTATTAATATGGCTCCCGGTATTTGGCAAATTATTGTTGTTATTCTACTTGTTATGGTTCTTTTTGGCGCGGGGCGTATTCCAACCATTATGGAGAATCTTGCTAAAGGCGTGAATAGTTTTAAAAGGGGCCTGAAGGATGAGGGCGGCGATAATGTGACTGCTGATAAATCCGTTTCACCACAAGACGATAAAAAAGACTAATTCATATGATCGAACAGATCACATTGCCATGGTGGGGATGGGGCTATTTGCTTGTCACACATTTTTTCTTTGTCATTGGGATTATGGGCAATGATAAGAAGGTGTGGAATGAAATTGTAAGTTCGACTTTGGCCTTGTTTTCTATTTGTCTGTTTGTGATTGGGTTTTTTAATTATTTCATTGTCGATGCGATTGGTTTTCTCTTTATACCCATGTTTTTGATTGGCATATATTGGGAATTTACCAAGGCAGTTGTTGAATCTGCCCGCGCAGAGGAAGAGCTTGCCAAGGAAACCGAATTAAATGAGAATGAGCGCCTTGTGATGCTCAACGTGGCCATTGCCTTTAATGCCTGCCTTGTTGTGCCGGGCTATGTTATGGGCATGGTCTTATGTTTTAGTGTTTTGGGGCTGATATAGCGCAGAGAAAAGGTACAATATGCTTGATTTTGGATGGCCGGAAATGTTCTTGATTATTGCGATTGCGGTAATCTTTATTGGTCCTGATGAAATACCGACCTTGATGGTTGCGCTTGGGCGAGTTTTTAGGCGTTTTCAATATATTAAATTTGCAATTTCTCAACAATTTGATGATGTAATGCGCGATGCGGATTTGGATGATATTCGTAAATCTGTAAATTTTGAGGCCCGTGATGAGGTCTTTGATGAGGCCGCCGCCGATGAGGATTATGTCGCGGCCATGCCGCAAAAAACCGTCATAGATGGCGATGATGCCCCCCACAAAGAAGAGGGCAAAGCATGAGCAATTTCAGTGATGAAACGGCGAAGCCAATCATTACCCATCTGGTAGAATTACGTGTGCGCCTGATTTGGGTGATTAGTGTTATGGCCATTGGTACGGCGATATGCTTTTTCTTTGTTGATAATATCTATAGTTTTCTGGTGCAACCTCTCGCTAATTCTATGAATGAGAACGATACGAACCGTTTGATATATACGGGGCTTACTGAGGCGTTCTTTACCTATATGAAAGTTGCCTTTTTTTCAGGGATATTTTTGACCTTTCCTGTCTTGCTTATGCAGGTCTGGATGTTTGCTGCGCCAGGGCTTTATGCCAATGAGAGACGGGTGTTTTTGCCGTTTCTTGTGGCAACACCAATCTTGTTTTTTGCCGGCGGCGCGATGGTTTATTATATTGTTTTGCCCATGGCATGGCCTTTCTTCCTGAGCTTTCAAAGCACAGGTAGCGATATGGCTCTTCCTATTCAGTTAGAGGCGCGGGTGAGCGAATATCTTGATTTAATTATGACCTTGATTTTTGCTTTTGGCCTTTGCTTTCAATTGCCTGTTTTCCTTACCTTATTGGGCAGGGCGGGGATTGTCTCTGCTGCATTTCTTGCAAAAAAACGTAAATATGCGATTATTATTACCTTCATCATTGCGGCCTTTCTTACGCCCCCTGATATGATTTCTCAAATTCTTTTGGCTCTGCCGATTATGGCGTTATACGAGCTTTCCATTATCTTGATTAGAATGACCAAAGAAAAAAATGACACAGACACCTCTAAAACTATATCATAGCCGCATAAAAGCGGGAGAGCTCAAGCAGGATCCGGAGCAAGAGCGCGCTGTCACTGCGCTTGATCGTCTGTATAGAGAAGTGGTTGATGAAAGCAACGCCCCAAAAATCGGATTTTTTAAGCGCCTGACAGGTGTGGGGGCAGATAAAGCCCCTATTCTTGGTGTATATATGTATGGTGGGGTCGGGCGCGGTAAATCAATGCTGATGGATTTATTTTATTCGACATTACCGCCCGAGATTAAAAAGCGCCGGGTGCATTTCCATGAATTTATGATCGAGATTCATGATTACATCCATTCCAGAAGCGCGGATGATAGTTCAAAAGGCATGGTAGATCAGGCATTGCCATCCTTGGCGGCGTTGATCTCTAACCGCGCTAATATCTTATGCTTTGATGAATTTCATGTGGTAGATATTACCGATGCAATGATTTTAGGGCGGCTATTTAAAATATTATTCGAACATGGTGTCGTCGTCGTCGCCACCAGTAATTGGTCGGCGGATGATTTGTATAAAGACGGCCTGCAGCGGGAAAGATTTTTGCCCTTTATTGCGCTGCTTAAGACCAAGGTGGAGGTTCTCCACCTCGACAGCCCTCATGACTACCGTACGCAAACAAAAACCATTGCGGGGACGTATTTCTATCCCATAAAGCGCGCCACCCGAAAAACGATTGATGAGGTTTTTGAGGCCGTTACCGATGGAGCAATCGCCGATGAGGAAAGTTTTGAAGTAAAGGGGCGCAGCATTGTCGTGCGCGAGGCCGTGGGCGGTGTTGGGCGCTTTACCTTTGCGCAATTATGCGAACGCCCGCACGGGGCAGAGGATTACATTGAAATCGCCCGTCGTTATCACACGGTTTTTCTTGAGGATGTGCCAAAGCTTGGTTATGATCGCCGAAATGAGGTTAAGCGTTTGATGAATCTTATCGATGCCCTTTATGAGGCGCGCACAAGGGTTATTATTCTGGCAGCCGTTCCGGTTGATCGCCTTTACGCTGGCCATGATCACGCCTATGAGTTTGAACGCACTGTTTCCCGGTTATTTGAGATGCAAAGCGATAGCTATCCGTAACATCTGTTTTGCTTGCGCGGTGGCTATTTCTTTTGCTAGAATAATAAAAAATAAGAATACATAATTTAGGTGATTAAGATATGCGCGCTTCCAATACAAATGGGTATAATAAAATAACCAAACTTCCACCACCTAAGGCGGGTGTGGATGCCTATGCATTGACAGATGATTTTCCGTATTTAAATGGTGATGCCGCAAGAGAAGCAGCGCGCAGAAATCTTGATTTGGCCGATGAAGAATCAAGAAAACCAACACCCGATACAGACCATATTAATGCCTTGTTGGACGAAGCTTTTTCATTAGAATTTAAGGTGTTAAGCCTGACAGGTAATGAAGAGCATGATAAAAAACAATGCGAAGAGATTTATATTCTCGAAGGTCAGGACGAGGAATTCTTTCAATCTGCCTTTGGCGCGTATGTTATAAATCGTACAATGGATGCCTTGGAAGATGTCCTTGCCGAATTAGAACAACAGGGACAAAGCAATGTTGATACGGGCGATGTAACGCGCGGCTTCACCGGTCATTCCGGCACAGATAAAACTGAGAATGCCGATATTGCCCTACAACGCATAAAACAAATTGATGATAATAAGCACAAAGCTTTTTATCTCTCTCAATTCATCAAAAATGCGACAGATATTGATATGCGTTTGGATCTTCATTAAGCGCACGCTTTATCCTGAAATTACCGATTTTATTCGGCGCATTTTGTGGCATGAAAATCGCCCCTTGCTCTGATAGTTTAAAAGCGATAGGATTCTTTCGAAATTATTCTTCAGTCATCTAAACGTAAGGACAAATATCATGAAAGCACCAGTCAGAGTAGCCGTCACAGGCGCAGCAGGGCAAATCGGTTATGCATTATTATTCCGCATTGCATCGGGCGCGATGTTAGGGCCGGATCAACCTGTTATTTTGCACATGCTTGAAATAACGCCGGCATTGGGTGCGTTGAATGGCGTAATCATGGAGCTTAACGATTGTGCATTCCCAACATTGGCCGGAACTGTGGCAACGGATGATCCTAATATTGCCTTTAAAGATGTTGATTTTGCTTTGCTTGTTGGTGCGATGCCACGTAAAGACGGGATGGAGCGCAAAGACTTATTAGAGGCCAATGGCGGTATTTTCGGACCACAGGGTAAGGCCATTAACGACCATGCAAAACGTGATGTAAAAGTTTTGGTTGTTGGAAATCCTGCGAATACAAATGCACTCATTGCGCAACAAAATGCGCCCGATCTTGATCCTAAATGCTTTACTGCGATGGTACGTTTAGACCATAACCGCGCGATGAGCCAATTGGCAGAAAAAACAGATGCACATAATACAGATGTTAAAAACGTCACAATTTGGGGGAATCACTCTGCGACACAATATCCTGATCTTCATCATGCAACGGTAAAGGGCGGGGCGGCTTTGCCAAAAGTTGATCAAGCCTGGTATGAGGGGACATTTATCCCCGAAGTACAGCAACGCGGGGCGGCCATTATTAAGGCGCGCGGGGCGTCTTCTGCGGCTTCTGCTGCCTCTGCGGCGATTGATCATATGCGCTCTTGGGCGCTTGGTACGCCTGAAGGTGAATGGGTTTCTATGGGGATACCTTCCGATGGATCATATGGTATTGCCGAAGGCGTAATTTACGGCTATCCCGTAACATGCAAAAACGGTAAATATGAAATCGTTCAGGGGCTTGAGATCAATGATTTCTCTCGTGCGCGTATGGATGCAACGGATAAGGAACTTCGAGAGGAGCGAGCAGCCGTTGAAAAATTATTCGCTAATAAGGCCGCTGCGGCTTAGGCGTTCTATACGGTATTAGATTTTTAAAAGGCGCCCAATGATTTTTGGGCGTTTTTTCTTATTTGCTACTCATTGCGTTAACTTGCGGCAGGTTGCAGGCATCGTGGCGATAATCCTGCCCCGATGAAAGAGGCTTCGGGCCATAGTCTTGTGCTATCCGGTGCAGAGCGCCGTATTTATCTGATATGATGTCATTAAACTGACCATAGGCATCATGGGCATTCAGGGCATTGCCTTTTCTGTCATAGAAAAATGAAGGGTTAAGTTTTGCAGCTTGTTTGAAGTTAGAAAAACCGGAATCGGCCAATTTTTCATTCGAATCAATATTGAGGTTTTCGTAAAAACGACGCGCCAAGGGCAAGCCAAGCATATGCGCGATATAATGGTCTGTGGCGTTGATGCGTTCATTATTTTTGAATAATTGCAGGGCGTTTGTCTCATCCTTGATTTGATGTGCCTTAATCATGGCGGAGATATAAGGATCATCCCTTAACGCCAGTTGATCCTCTTTATTTAAGGGGATTTTATAGCCGATTCGGTCTTTATATCGGGTGAGTAAGGTCAGCCATGTCGGCTCTATATATTGATATATCCCGCGTGCGGTGCTGTTTTTGGCAATGGTAACGCGTCCAAGATCGCTTTCTACCATAGCTTTGATAAGCAATAAGGTGATGTCGACCTGCGTTTGCGCCGCGGCTTTTTTAATGGCATCTATGATATGCGGGTCGCGTTTTTGCGCCTTCATATAAGCCTCTACAGAATCGGTTAAAAAACTACCTTTATCTGATCTTTCATAGCATGGCATGGTTTCGATGATTCTTGGCGCATTGCTTTTAGCGGCTTTCTCTTCGGGCTGCGGCGGGGCTGGTGTGGTGTTTTGTATTTGTGGCGCGCCGTGAATGATATTAATGCCGTGGGATTTTGTTGCGGGCGCAATTTTCAAATGGAGAGGCTTGGCGCGTGTATCATTATCCGCCCAGCTGATAGTAGGGATAATAAAAAAGGATGGGATAATAAAAAACGCCAATCTGTAATTCATAGAGCCATTTCATTTATTTTATGCATGGAAAACACAGGCGACAGCCATGATTTTAGAATAGGGCAAAGCCGTAAAGAAAGCTCTAAGAATATAAGGGGAGATATTAAGTGTTTGCGCCCATACCAAGAACAGGCGTTTTCGTCACTGCATACACATCATCATTTTGCGCCTGTTGTTGCGCCAACGCGACCTGATCTACGCCCTTACCATCAAAAGGTAGCGGGTTCGGTTGTGTTTTATCTGTATCTAATGGTTGATCAGATGCCTTGGCACTTACGAATGTTGATGCCAGTTGTGTTGATTTGCTTTCAGCCTTTGCAAGCAAATTTGGATCCCAGAAAGTGGAATCAATTTTCTTTACGTAATCAAAGGTTTGATTTCTCCAAAGATTTGACGCACCAACACCTTTTGTTGAGCGTTCATGATCCATGAAGCTCATCCATTCATTAATAGATACATTACCGCTTAAGTTTTTTTCAACGTAGTCAATTGCTTTTTCTCCGCCATTATATGCGACGAGGGCCAATTGTTGGCTACCGGTTCTTTCTGTTAGGTGTGACATAAATTTTGCACCCGCATCAATAGATGC
>CAXBFT010000017.1:0-16954 GCA_963974945.1 uncultured Alphaproteobacteria bacterium | reverse complement strand
TCCCGAAGGGATCGAAGGCCGCGTTCCTTACAAGGGACCAATTTCAAACGTTCTGCACCAAATGGTCGGTGGATTACGAGCATCCATGGGCTATACAGGCTGCGCGACGATTGCCGAAATGGGTGAAAAGGCAGAATTTATTCGTATGACAGGTGCCGGATTTAAAGAATCTCATGTTCATGACGTAACCATTACCCGTGAGGCTCCAAATTACAGAACAGAATCATAGGGTTAGAGAGCAAAAAAACAGTGCTTGCAAATTCTAAAAATCTGAGCATAGTAATGAAACCGAAGAATAGAATTTGACGGTATTCAATAATTATAAGGAACAAATTAATGACTAAATATTTCTTGACACTTGCTGCTCTTTTAGTTGCAGCCGCTCCTTCTTACATCACATCTGCACACGCAGAAATGGATGCTCCTGAAGCAACA
The DNA here is from genome assembly GCA_963974945.1 of uncultured Alphaproteobacteria bacterium. Taxonomy (GTDB): domain Bacteria; phylum Pseudomonadota; class Alphaproteobacteria; order Micavibrionales; family Micavibrionaceae; genus UBA1672. The sequence goes on along the minus strand of CAXBFT010000017.1, from coordinate 16,519 downwards.
ATCGAAGAAGCTCTTGACGCTGCTGCGACAGAAGCTCAATCAGGTGACGAAGTTGTTGCAGAAGACGAAGCAACATCAGACGAAGCTGTTCATGAAGATGAAGCTGTTGAAGGCGAAGAGCATGGCGATGACACTGTGGAAGACCATGGTGACGAAGAGCATACTGAAGAAGCTCACTGATCATCACTATGATATGATTTAAAAAGACCCGGCCTGCGTAATGCGGCCGGGTTTTTTTTATGCGTTCAAAATCAAAAATTCTTAGGCATCAGGTGATGATAATCTTGGCGCAGGGATGCGCTCAACATACGCACGCGCGGCATGTATCTCTAAACCTGATACAGGGCGTACAGCCTGCGCAAAACGGCGCGCAATTCCATCGGTCTCACTAACATTATCCTTATACCATTTTTCTGCACAAGCCAGAGATTTACCGCTCGTATCACTCTTGATCAATCGGTCTAAACCTTGTGAAAATTCCGGATACTCCTCACGAATTTTATTCACCTTTTCCGCCGCTCTTGTGTGAAATCCTTCCGACACAGGACGACCAACATCAAGCATAAATTTTGGGGTATAAGATGCGTCATAAGATTTATACTGCCAATCTTTGATAATTTTTTGCGTCACATCATCCAACACCTTTCGTATTCAAACTTGGTTGATTTTATTTCCGCTCGCTTCAATACCTTAACAATATGATCAACCGCGGCCTTAAAAAGGGTGCGATCTTCATTGCGTAAATCTTCAAATGCCTGATGAACTTTGTTATAAGATTGCTCATAAACATAGCCCGTAGGAGCGGCAGGGTTAAAAATATCTTATAAAACACACCCATGATCACGGTTTTTATATTCCGGCGGCAGTGGTATATTTTGATTACTCATAAGTTCAACCCTTATAAATCCTTGTTTTTTGTGATTTAATCTCATAAATATTAAAATACTGCAACTTTTTACGATAAAAAGTTATGAAAACACTCAATAGGCTCTCATGTCCCTGATTTTTATCCTGATTATCACCTTCGCCTTCTTCACACAAAGCCTTTTAGGATTTGGCGGCGGCCTGATCTGCATCCCCTTGCTCAGCTTGTTTATGCCTGTACAGGATGTGGTCTCTATGGTGATGATCTACCAACTCTCTATGGGCCTATTGATCTTCAAAGTGCATCAGCATATCAAATGGCCATATCTTCTGACGTTACTGCCTGCAACCTTTATAGGCGCTGCTCTTGGCGTGTTCTTATTGCATTATATATCCGGTGATATTATGCGCGGTATATTGGCGGGCTACATCATTTTGCATCTTTTGCGTAAACACACGTCCTTTGACCCGCTTGGCTGGCTAATCCGTTGGGGCGATGCGCATTTGGCCGGCTTTCTTGGCGGAATGTTGAATGCGATGATGGGCGGCGGCGCGCCTGCCTTCCTTTTATATTTAAAAGAAAAATTGACTGACCCCAAAGAATTTCGCGCAGGCATCATTACCATGCTCCTACTCTCTAATATCCCACGCACCATCGGAACGGTCGGGACGGGGCTGTTAACCTATGATTTGTTTATACAGGCTCTATACGCCTATCCTGCCTTCCTTATTGCGATGTATATGGGGCAAAAATTACATGACAAAGTCCCGCAAAAGAAGTTTTTTATCGCCGTAGAATGCCTCCTCGCGCTCTCTGCATGCATGCTTATTGGAAAAATAATACTCTAACTTAGGAAAAAAAATTGGATTTTCTTATACCCCTTGCCCTTGCAACCGCAGTTCTTGGTTTATCACCAGGACCGGCAGTATTTGCAACAATATGACGCAGCTTGTCCCAAGGGATAGGTCCTACCTATTTCTTTATTGCAGGCGTTTTGGTCGGCGATATAATTTTTGCCTTACTGGCAATGCTGGGCTTGGCAACTATAGCGGCACAATATAGTCCATTGTTTTTATCAATAAAATTCATAGGTGGTGGATATCTTGTGTATTTAGGAATACTTAATTTTAAAAATGCCAAACACAAAAAAATCAGGGCTGAATTTTCTGAAAAAGGATGGCAAGTTTTTACAAGTGGCTTTTTACTTACCTCCTCAAACCCCAAAGACCTCCTTTTTTTTATTGGTTTTCTTCCTGCTTTTATGGATTTGGAAAATACAAGCTACAATGACATGATAATCGCAGCCCTTATCATAAGCACCACACTTTTCTTTACATTAAGCTTTTATGCCTTTTTAGCTGATCGCATGCGTAAACTATTTAAACAAGAATCCAATCTCACTTTACTCAATAGGATTGCAGGTGGATTATTACTTCTTGTCGGCCTTATCGTGATTTTTGGATAATGCTTGCTCATTTCAATTTTTTCAAGTAAACACCTTCCATGAAACCAGCATCCAGAATAAACGCCACTATCGAAATATTAGACAGCACGCATCGCGCGCGCGTCCCGTTGGATAAATGCGTCGGCGATTATATGCGCGTACGCCGTTATATCGGCGCAAAAGACCGCAGCAACGTAGCAGAGCGCGTCTATGACATCACCCGCGCCCATGCCCGCCTCGGATGGTGGTTAGAATTTGTGCAGGCCGAAGATACGCCGCGCAACCGCGTTTTGGCGTGGACTATTCTGGGCGAAGGCGCGGATGAGAAACGCCTTGATGATTTATTTGACGGCTCAAACTACGCGCCCCTCCCCCTCACCGAGGAGGAACAAAAATTTGCATCCAAAATGATCGGCCTGCCCCTAGAGCGCAAAGACATGCCCGATACGGTGCGCGTTGAATGCCCCCCCGAACACGAAGAATATTTACGCGGCCTGTATGGTGATGATTTCGAAGATGAAATGCGCGCTATGCTGACCCCTGCCCCCCTTGATTTACGCGTGAATATTTTCACCGCGGATAAAGAAAAAGTCATAGGCAGTCTAAAAAAAGATGGCGTAGAAGTTACAGAAACTCCATTTTGCCCATGGGGTCTTCGCTGCATTGAAAAATCATACATCTCTCGTACCAAGGCATTCACAAAGGGTTGGGTCGATATTCAGGATGAGGGATCGCAGCTCATCGCCTGGCTTTGCGCCGCAAAACCGGGAATGCAGGTTTTGGATTATTGCGCGGGCGGTGGTGGTAAAACATTGGCCCTTGGCGCGGCAATGCAACGCAAAGGCCGCATTGTTGCCGCCGATATTGATGCACGCCGCCTTGAAAATGGCCGCAATCGATATAAAAAGGCGAGCATTGCAGATATTGTCGAATTACGCGGCCTGTCCGAAGAACGTCACCGCAAATGGTTTAAACGCCAAAAAGAGACCTTTGATATTGTCCTTGTCGATGCCCCATGTAGTGGCGCAGGCACATGGAGACGCAATCCTGATATGCGTTGGCAAAATTATGGCCCGAATTTAGAGGCTCTTACTGAAATGCAGGCAGAAATTATCGAAAAAGCAAGTAAAGCCGTAAAACAAGGCGGTAAATTGGTTTATGCGACATGCTCTCTTTTGGCCGAAGAAAATGAAAATCAGGTCAATGCATTTATCGCCAACAACCCCGATTTTGAAATCATTCCGGTTGAGGAAACCCTCGGCCTTGGCACACCCTATATGCGCCTGACACCGCATCGTCATCAAACTGATGGTTTCTTCGCGGCTGTATTGCAAAAGAAAAAAACAACGGTAGAAGACATCACCGCCAATGAGGCATTTGAATAGGCGTTAAGGCTTATCATTCTTAAATGCCTTGAAAATCTCCAATGTCTGCGCGCTAATGTGATGTTCGATTCCTTCCGCATCAAATTCGGCTATATCGGGGGAGACCCCAAGGCGAATAAGGAAATCCAGCACAATTTTATGCCGCTCCTTGCATTGCTTGGCCAGGGATGCGCCCTTATCGGTTAAGAAGATAGAGCGATAGGGCTGGCTTTGAACATAGCCCTCTTCTTTCAAGCGATTAACCACCTTGCTCACCGTTGGGTGTGAAACACCAAGGCGCTTTGATAAATCGCTTAACCGCGCCTCTTGATGGGCCTCGATTAAATCCGCGATCAACTCGACATAATCCTCTGTCGTTTCTGTTTGGTGGGCCTCGCGCACGCGGGCAAACCATTGTGCCTGGGTATCAGGATCAACCATTTTCGGCGTTCTATTCTTACTCATGCACGCTGCACTCCTCTTGAGGTTTTGATAATATTCGCGGCCAAGGCCAATATAAATATTCCCGCCTGAATAATGACAATCAGCGGCGCGGTGGCCGCATCAATGTGAAAGCTGATAATAACGCCCATAACACAGGACATCACTGACACACTCACCGCAACCATCACCATACGATCAAAAGAACGGGTCAGCAAAAACCCGATCGCACCGGGCGCAATCAACATGGCAATCACCAATATAATCCCCGCCGCCTTCAACGCCGAAACCACCGTCATCGCCAATAACACCAACATGCCAAAATGCAACAACCTCACATTCAAACCCATCACTTGTGCATGTGCAGGGTCAAAACAATATAACATCAAATCACGCCGCTTCACGATCATAATCACGGTGCAGATCACGGCAATACTGCCGGCCTCGATTAAATCACTTTGCGTAATGCCAAGGACATTACCGAAAAGGACATGCAATAAATGAACATCCGTTTGAATCTTCGTCAGCATCACAAGACCAAGCGCAAACATCCCCGAAAATACAATGCCCATCACCGCATCTTCCTTAACACGGCTGTTATTTTTCAAATACCCCGTCGCGATGGCACAAAATAACCCCGCAAAAAACGCCCCCACCGCAATCGGAATACCAATTATATACGCCATAGCCAGCCCAGGAAGAATGGCGTGCGACACGGCATCCCCCATGAGCGACCACCCCTTTAACACCAAGAAGCACGAGAACACCGAACACACAACCCCGATCAAGATTGAGATCAACAAGGCGCGCTGCATAAAATCATAGGATAATGGCTCAACAAAAAATGTATAAAGGCTCTCCATCATGCGCTCCTTTTCACGGCGACGGCGCGCCTTGCTTGTAAGACCCCGTATTTAGGCGCAAACACAAAAGCCATTAAGAATATCACCGTTTGTAAACACACAATCAGCCCCCCCGGATTGGCATTCAGAAAATAGCTCAGATATGCCCCCGACGCGCTTGTCACGACCCCCAGAAGAATAGAGATAACAACCAAACGCCCGAAACGATCCGTCAATAAATACGCCGTTGCCCCGGGCGTAACTACCATGGCTATCACCAAACACGCCCCCACCGTTTGCAAAGCCGCCACCGTCGCCGCGCTCAACAAGGTAAAAAACATGATCTTCAACGCCATAACAGGCAAACCAATGCTTCGGGCGTGGTTCTCATCAAAAAACACTGCCAATAAACTCTTCCATGTTAAACACAAAGCAATCAAACAAATCACCGCAATAACCACAACTTGCGCAATGTCGTAATCCGAAATTGCCAGAATATTACCCAGAATAATCGCCTGTATATTTACCGAGGTCGGATTGATCGATACCAGTAACAGCCCCATGGCAAAAAAAGTGGTAAACACCAAACCGATTACTGCATCCTCGCGTAATTTGGTGCGTTGCTTGACCAAGGCCATACTCATTGCCGCCAATACTCCTGCGAAAAATGCTCCCACAGCATAAGGCAGTCCCATCAAATACGCCAAGGCCACCCCAGGCACAATCGCATGCGCCAAAGCATCGCCCATGAGCGACCACCCCTTTAAGATCAGATAAGCCGATAAAAATGCGCAGACCCCACCGACCAACGCGCAAACCAAAATGGCGCGTACCATGTAATGATACGAAAACGGTTCGAGCAATAAATCCATCATGGCTTATTCTTCTTTGTCTTCACAATGCGCTGACCACCGGCCTCCCCATACAGGACGAGCGGACGTTCATCATCGGTAAATACCGAAACACTGCGCGCATCTTCATCATCATGCAGATCATCGCCCACCAAATGATGATGGCGCAACATCCCGCCAAAGGCTTTGGCCAGATTATCATGGGTGAAGGTCGTTTCCACACACCCATATGCCAAAAGCGATTTGTTAATCAACATCACCTCATCACAAAAACTTGGCACACTGCCCAAATTATGGGTAGAGACAAGGATCAACCTCCCCTCCGCCGCCAAACTACGGAACAATGCAATAAGGCTATCCTCGGTTTTAATATCAACGCCTGTAAAGGGTTCATCAAGCAAAATAACCTGCCCGCCTTGCGCCAAAGCCCGCGCCACGAAGACGCGCTTTTTCTGCCCGCCGCTCAACTCACCAATTTGACGTTTGCGATACTCCATCATATCAACGCGGCGCAATGCCTCATCCACCTCATGCTTATCCGCAGGCGACGGACGGCGCAAAAACCCCATATGCCCATAACGCCCCATCATCACCACATCTTCAACCAAAACGGGGAAGTCCCAATCTACATTCTCGGTTTGCGGTACATACGCCACTAAATTTCGTTTCAACGCGGCAAGCACAGGCAATCCCGCAATTAAAATCTCGCCTGTTGTTGGCTTTACAAAGCCCATAATCGCCTTAAACAAGGTCGATTTTCCTGCGCCATTCACCCCGACAAGCCCGCAAATAATACCACCATGAAGCGCCGCACTCACCCCTTGCAGGGCCTCATGCCCATTGGGATAAGTCACGCCAATATTGTTCATCGTAATCAGGTTTTCATCCATCTTATCGCTCCAAAGCCTGTTTAAAACCATTGGCTATCGTTTCCGTTGTCACACGTAGCAAATCAAGATAACTCGGCACTATGCCGCCCGCCTCGCTCAAGGAATCGACATATAAAACGCCGCCATAGGCCGCGCCTGTTTCTGCCGCAACTTGCCTTGCAGGTTTATCCGATATTGTACTTTCACTAAAGACGACGGGAATATTATGCGCGCTCACCGTATCAATCACTTTGCGCACTTGTTGCGGCGTGCCTTGTTGATCGGCATTCATCGGCCATAAATAAACCTCACGCATATTCAAATCCCGCGCAAGATAGCTAAACGCCCCCTCACTGGTCACCAAATAGCGCTGATCAGTGGGGATATTATCCAATGCCATGGCCAAATCATCACTTAAAGCAATCAATTTTGCTGCATAATCCGTGGCGTTACGATTATAAATTTCGGCATTTTGCGGATCAGCTTCAACAAAAGCCTTACGGATATTTTCAATATAAATCGTGGCATTTTGCGTCGACATCCATGCATGCGGGTTCGGCTTACCCGAATAGGCGCCCTCATAAATCGACATTGGCTCTATACCCTCTGAAACCACAATATTCGGCACGTCTTTCACATCTTGCAAGAACCGCGCAAACCAACGCTCTAAATTCAAACCATTCCATAAAATCAAATCGGCATTTTGCGCGCGGACAATATCTTTTGGTGTGGGCTGATAATCATGAATCTCTGCCCCCGCCTTGGTAATCGATTCCACAATCGCCGCATCCCCAGCGATATTTTGTGCCATATCGGCAATAATGGTAAAGCTCGTCACCGCCTTCAGCTTATCTTTGGCCTGCACCTGCGGCGCGCCAAGACAACCCAAGCATAACGCCAAAACCAAACCATATTTCATTTTAAACGACAACATTCTATCATCCATATATTATTCCATTGCTTTATAGTTTAGCACTGGCTAAGTTTTAACGCAATAGGTTGACAACACAATCAAAACTAACGCGCAAACACACATGACATCGCCCTTCATTTCAGTCATAATCAACACATGCGCATTCACCTCAACACCGAAACCCTTCTTAGTGCCTATACGCAGGGGCTTTTCCCCATGGCGGATGATGCAGATAGTGATGAGGTGCATTGGGTCTGCCCCCAACATCGCGGACAGCTTTCCATCACACAGATGCATATTCCGCGGCGGCTTAAGAAAAATTTGCGCGCAATGAAGATTGGCGGCGTACCCTATACCATTAAAATAAACTCAGATTTCAAAGCTGTAATTACGGCCTGCGCCGCGCAAACACAAAATCGCGCCAAGACATGGATCAACCCTGAAATCATTGATGCTTATTGCACATTACATAAAGACGGCTTCGCCCATAGCCTTGAATGCTGGCAGGATGATGTATTGATTGGCGGGCTGTACGGCGTTTCAATTGGCGGAATTTTCTGCGGTGAGAGCATGTTCTCACGTCGCCGTGATGCCAGTAAAGTCGCTCTCGCCCATTTGGCCGCGCGACTTTACCACGCCCGATACGCCATTCTTGATACCCAATTCACCAATGATCATCTGGAACAATTCGGCGTATACGAAATACAGCACGAAGACTATATGAAGGCCCTAAAACCCGCTTTGTTAAAAAAATGTCATTTTGATTGTGATGATATTTCAGAATTGGCGTTGATACAAAACTACCTTAAAATGCAGGCTGCATCCTAATCATCTTGCAACATATCATCTTCATTATCAGGAGCAGGAACCAAAACATCTGCCTCACTCTCGGGTTGATCGGCGCTCATATCTTCCTGCGTGCCGCCGGACACACCATTATCATCAAGGCAATCAATCACCCAAACATCGTAAATCGGATGCTCCATTGATGACAGGCCGGGGGATGATGAAAACATCCAGCCACTAAAAACCCATTGCGCCTTGGTGTTTGTATCCACTTCCCATATCTGCAAAAACGCCGCAGATTCAGGTTGATCAATAGGGGATGATTTCTGGCAACTTTGCACCTTCATATAAAGCGGACCAAATTTAAGCGTAGAGCCTATTTTTGCCTCAAAGGTCATTGTACGCGCGGTAGCCTTATCCAATGATTGTAATTTAACGCGAGGGTATTCGGTCATTGTGCGCGCCTGCACATTCGCACTCATCATAAAGAATGCGAGAGGCACATAAGCGGCGCAAAGCCATTTCTTATTCTTTTTTATCATCTTGCATACTGAAGATAAATTGACCCAGAAGCTGCTCAAGATTTTGTGGTGCTTGCGTATATTGAATACGGCCACCTACTTCAATCATTTCCTCATCTGCGCCGGGTTCCAACGCAAGATAAAGCCCGCCAAGCAAGCTTTCGCTGCTAATCAATGCAGCAGTATCTGTCGGCAGTTTATATTGATTGCGTAAATTGATATGAACGCGCGCCAAATATGTATCGGAAAGAAGTTCAACCCCGGATACCGTGCCAACCTTAACGCCGCTAATCTGCACGGCATCACCGGCCTTTAATCCGCCAATTCCTGCGAAATCTGCCGTAATTTCATAACCATCTGTATGGCCAATATCTGCTGTTTTAATGCTATAGGTCAGGAACAAACCTGCCGCAATAACAACAACCGCACCCAATACTGTTTCTGCAAGACTTCGCTTCATATTTAACTCTTAAAACTTTAATTTCAAAATTGATCTTCGCATTTAGGCGTAGCATGATGCGCCACAATCGTAAAGCACCTAACCACGCAAAGCCATAACTTATCTATGGTTTATTTAACCATCTTCAAAAGGCAAAACATATATTAATCGCTTGGAGTCCAAGCCTCATAATCACCTGTTGCCTTTTCGCGCTGCCCACCTGCCAAAATATGGCCAGGCGGACGATAGGCTTGGTTCGTGCCTGTCATATTCGGTGTATAAGGCTTTTGCCAAGGCTGACGATATGATTTTCCATCCGCATCAGGCACAGTATTTGTTTGATGATGTAACCAACCATGCCATTCAGGTGGCACGGCACTCGCCTCAGGTGCGCCCTTATACATGACCCAACGGCGATTACGTTTATACCCTTTACGCGCCGGAGCTTCGTAATATGTATTCCCCAATTGATCCACACCGATTTTCTTACCGCGTTTTGTCGCTGTAAAGAATTGGATATGCGCAGGCGACAACACGCCTAGAAAACTAAAAATGCCCATTTGATCTGTTATGTTCCTTGTTTACATTTCGCAGCGATTATGGCAGAGCTTGAAAGAATTCGAAAGGGGTAAAACACATGAATATTCAAACAAAATTAGAAGAATTAGGATTATCACTCCCAAAAGTTGCTGCGCCGGCAGCAAATTACGTCCCGTATGTCATATCAGGCAACACAATTTTTGTCTCCGGGCAAATCCCATTCCTGAATGGAGAGAAAATGCATCTGGGCCGCGTAGGCGATACCCTGACAACTGAGGACGGCGCAAAAGCAGCGCAAGCCTGCGCGCTTAACATCCTTGCGCAAGTCAACGAAGCGGTGAATGGCGATTGGTCAAAGGTTGTACGCTGCGTTAAATTGGGCGGATTTGTGAATTGCACACCTGATTTCACCGATCAACCTGTTGTAATTAACGGCGCATCTAACCTCATCGCCGAAGCCATGGGTGAAGCCGGAAAACACGCCCGTTTCGCCGTTGGCGCTCCATCCCTGCCCTTGGGCGTTGCCGTGGAAATCGACGCGGTTTTTGAAATTAAATAAACTCTGAAATCGGGGGAGAAGACAGCCCTCCCCCATTTTTTACGCACTCCGATTTTGCCACCGAGCAAACATGGTCTTCGCCGCATCATGGCCTATTTGCTCATAAACGACCATTGATTTCTCCCCACGTAAAGCATCACGGATATGCGTTTCCTTTGCTCGGCATTCAATCACATCGGCATGAGACAGACCATAATATACCTTTTCAATGCCCACACTCATGATCAAGGCCTGCCCCATCATTGTCGGTTCGCTAGAGCAATATAAAATACAATCCGATAAATCCGCGCGACCAAGCTTTTCCGCTGCTTGGCGTATCGCCATGATTTCAGCATGAGCGGTGGGATCAACACGCGATGCAATGCCATTCGCGCCCTCACCCAAAACCTCACCCGCGGCATTAGAGACCACCGCGCCAAATGGCCCTCCCTTTCGGGACTTTGCGTTTCGTTCAGCAAGCTCAATTGCCCTTTGCATCAACTGATCCGAGGTGAAAACCGAATCATAACTCTGCGCTGCAATCACATTCAGATTATGCCCGTATCGTTTTAAAACATGCTGCACAATACCAATCAAACGATCCGGTTCCACGGGTTTTTGCAAGACCCGCGTCACGCCAAGCTCACTTGCCCGCGTCAAAACATCACTGGAATCATCCGCCGTAATAATCACGACGGGCAAAGAAATTCCATTCACCAAAAGATATTTAACAAACTCAAACCCGCCCTTTGGCTCCATATTCAAATCAACCAACGCCAGATCAACGCTTTCATTCTGAACGGCTTGAATGGCCTCCGTCCCGTCAGTGGCAGGAATAATGCCAAAGCCTTGCATCAGCAAAATACTCGCCATCAACTCGCGGCTAATATCATTATCTTCGGCAATTAAAATATTAATATTGGAGGCAGCACTCATATAGTCTCATCCCTTGATTATAGGCTTCATCCCTGTATCGTCTCATGTTATCGTATGGGGGTAAAGTTTATTTCAGCGTATAGGTAGCTCCCCCATGACCACCCACCCCAATCAAAGCGGTAGTATCCTTGTCTACATCCTCATCGCCGTTGCCCTATTCGCCGCACTAGGCTATAGCGTTTCGCAGATGATGCGCGGCGGCGGAGAACATATAGGGCAAGAAAAAACAGGCATCTACGTCTCTGACCTGCTTGATTATACCAAAAATATACGCGGTGCGGTACAAATGCTCCGCATCTCCAATGACTGCGAAGAGGATGAGCTGAGCTTTGAGCGCAACCCCTTTGATGGCTCAGACACCGATTACGTCAATCCCAATGCGCCAAGCGATTTTTCATGCCATATCTTCCACCCTTTGGGCGGTGGTGCGGCTCCCTCTAACACACTTGAAACAATTAATGGCGGCGCGCCATGGTATATCACCGCGCAAAATACAATCCCCGATATTGGCGATCCAAGCAGCTCAGAGCTCCTCCTCATCCTACCGAACCTTAATAAATCCCTCTGCCTTGCAGTAAATGATCGGCTGGGCGTGACCAACCCCGCAAATGATGCCCCCATAGATACAAATGGCATAGACAACACCCCTTTCATCGGCACCTACAGCGCCACCGAAGAAATCAGCACCAGTGCCCTAATCGGCGCAAAGCCCACGGGATGCATCAAAGACACCTCCTCCACGCCGAATACCTACCACCTTTTTCAAGTTCTCTTGGCACGTTAAGCCATGAAAACAACGAAAATATCAAAATTGCACTTGAAAACACCGCGATTTCCGCGTAAATCTACTCACCACTCTATAAGACATCAGAGTGGGCGGTTAGCTCAGGGGTAGAGCACTTGCTCGACACGCAAGGGGTCACAAGTTCAAATCTTGTACCGCCCACCATTTTCTCATAATGTTTATTTTATCATGAAAACATGCTGTTTATGGGTGCTTCTCCATGAGTGCGCATATTATATTGCGTTTTCTATGGATTGCATATTGGCTGATCAGCCTCATATTGTCGGCAACGTAAGTGAATAACTTCTGCCGAACAGCCCTTATTTTGTTTTTCATCAGAAAATAAGCGCACATTAATAAGGACAGCTTTTACCTCTGAGCCTGTAATCGGCTCCTCTTGGGAATCGCTCGCCATCATTTGATACCCCCGCATAGGCGGTGGATATGATTTAGCCTCAGACAGGCTTACAATTGAACAGTTTTCACTTACTTTAGCATTATCAGTAGATATTACAGTGTAAACGCCGTGCCCTTGGTAATCGATAGTAGCGGCGACACGCGGAATCGGAGCGCTATGCTGCATTCCCATCATTCTTTTAAAAGACGCATGTGCGCTCATGCAAAGTGTAAGGGCACGATTATTGAAAATCCCAAGGTTTTCGGGGCAGGATGATAAGCATTTATTTGTTGCAACCTCATGATCCGTCGAAACAAAATTGCCACTTTCTTTTACTGCGAGGCATTCGCCGCGCATTTCTTCAAATTTCTGTTGGGTAATTTTTTGCGCTAAGGCCGGAGATGAAAAAATTAATATAATTGTTAATGATAGAATATATCGAATCATTGGTGCTCACTTTTTTATTCATTACGAATATATGACTTACGTTGAAAAAACACCAATGATCATTTTATAAAAACAATACTTGCCATTCTTCCAAAAACCCAAATAATCGGTTCGAGGTGTCAGACGACACCTCCCCACTTTAAAACCCCCGCATCCACAAACAACCCCAATTATTTTACCGCGGCAAGGATTTCATTGAGGAAATTTTGCCCGTATTTTTCAAGCTTTGATTGCCCGACCCCGGGAATGCGGCCAATATCATGGATGGTAAGGGGGCGGCTCAGGGCCATTTCGACCAGTGTTTTATCATGGAACACAACATAAGGCGGGATATTTTTATCCTTGGCAATGGCAAGGCGCAGCGCCTTTAACGCGAGGAATAAATCTCGGTCTCCCGCCTGATCCAAACTCGCGCTTACATCAGTTTTACGATAATCATTTGATGCACCCGAAATTGTTTTCGGCTCTAACCGCAGGTGGATTTCCTCTTTGGATTTAAGGAATTCAAGGCCGCGCTCCGTCATTTTCAGGCCGCCATGCGCATCCATATCAACATACAGGAAGTTACGCGCAACCACCTGCCGTATAAGGCTTTGCCACTCTTTCTGGCTATGCTCTGTGCCGATGCCATAGGTGCTAAGGCTGTGATGGCCGGCATTTTTAATGCGCTCACTCTCGCGCCCTAATAACACATCAATAACATAGCCCGTTCCATACATCTGCCCCGTCCGAAACACACAAGAGATAAGCTTTTGAATAGCAATCGTCGCATCAAATGTTTTTGGCGGATGGATACAGGTGTCGCAATTCCCGCATGGCTCGGACGCATCATCAAAATAATGCAACAGGACTTGCCGCCTGCATGTGGCGGTTTCACAAAAACCAAGGAAAGCGCTGAGCTTTTGGCGTTCAATGCGTTTTTGCGCCTCGTCACTTTCTGAATTTTCGATCATCTGGCGTTGCAAGGCAAGATCCTGCAAACTATAGACCATCCACGCGATGGAGGGCAGGCCATCGCGCCCCGCGCGCCCGGTTTCCTGATAATAGGCTTCGATATTTTTGGGCAAATCCAAATGCGCGACAAAACGGACATCGGGCTTATTAATCCCCATGCCAAAGGCAACGGTGGCAACCATGATGATATTCTCATCTTTGATGAAGCGTTCCTGATTATGACTACGGACATCTTTATCAAGGCGCGCGTGATACGGCAAAGCGTTATAGCCCTTCTCACACAGCCATTCTGCCGTTTCCTCAACCTTGCGGCGGGACAGGCAATAAACGATGCCACTTTCATTTTGATCGCGGGATTTCAAAAACCGTAAAAGCTGCTGGCGCGGATTGTCTTTAACCGCGACATTATAGGTGATATTCGGGCGGTCAAAACCCGAAACATAGATTTTCGGCAGGCTGAGCTTTTCGACAATATCCTTACGCGTGGGGGCATCTGCCGTGGCGGTCACGGCGATACATGGCACAGTCGGGTAACGCGTACGAAGCAGCGAAAGCTGTCTGTATTCCTGTCTGAAATCATGCCCCCATTGGGAAATACAATGCGCCTCATCAATGGCAAAAAGCGAGATTTCAATACGATCAAGCAGATCAAGGAAATCATCATTCACCAAACGCTCAGGCGCGATATAGACAAGGTCGAGGCGGCCGGCCTTTAAATCGGATAATGATTGTTGTAATTGCGGATAATCAAGCGCGGAATGGATGGCCGCGGCGTTAATACCAAGTTCCTGTAAGGCGACGACCTGATCTTGCATCAGGGCGATAAGCGGTGAAATGATAACGCCGGTTCCATTGCGTGATAAGGCAGGGATTTGATAGCACAGGGATTTACCGCTTCCCGTCGGCATCAAAACGCAGCAGCTTTGCCCCGCGATCACTGTATTTATGATGTCTTCTTGCTCACCACGAAATTGGGAATATCCAAAAATGGATAATAAAATTTCAGCGGGGTTTTTAACGCCCCGCTCATTTGAATTCATGATTTGTGTACTCGATTGATTATTCATTTATATATGCCTGATTCCACCGCTGAACCTATGATGAAATAAAGCGCCGCATTTATCAATGGCCTGTTTAAAATAGAAACAGATCGAACACAAATAATACGTATAAAGAAAGAGGTTTTAAATACCGAATGTAACACCAAAGGCGGTGATACCAAGCGACCCTTGAATAACATTCAGCAATGGCCCCAAATTCACGGCCAACGCGCCGCCAATAATATGGGTCATGCCGGCCATTGTCGATGCCTGAGAATTACCTTCAGATACGTCGCGCATAATAAATAAACCGCGAACAAAACTAATCATGCCGATCATAATCATGAAACGAAGAACAGCATTGATGATATTATACGCCGCCTGCGTTTCTGTTGCACTCATACCGCCTGTATAGGTCAACGTTGCAAATGTTATTGTTCCAAGACCACCCTGGCCTTTCGCGCCTTCTTGAGACGATCTTACCAATCTGGAAATACCGATCATGATGAAAATAAGACCTGCGCAATAACAGAAGAAGTTAAGCAACACATGTGTCGGACCAAGAATATTGGTCATAAAACAGCCCATAGCCTCATCAAGAGAATTGGTCGTACCACAGCTCAAACTATCATTCGAAAAACCATAATTCGTTCCCACAGTGGCCCAACCTGTAACAAATATAGGCGTAACAGTGGTATTAAACACAACGGCAAGCACAGGAAGAGAGAAGAAACACCCACCGGCAACAAGGCGCATAATGCCTTCAGATAAGGGGGTTTGAGACGGATTGATAACATGGTCACGAATTTTAAATAAACCCCAAACTCCGAAAACCATACCGATTAAATAAGAAAGCGCATTTAAGAATGCCGGGATCGTTGCAACGGAAAGCAAGGTGTGACACATCGCATCCCCAAGAGTTGTCCCTATAAAGGTACCAAGACCACAAGCAATACCCGCCTCGGTTGAATAAATAAGCATAACGCCGTTTAAGACCGCCAATGCCGTTCCCATCACCCCAAGGCCGCCATTTGAAATAACTTCAAACATGGCCTGGAAAACAACGGGGAGAGCAAAAAGCGCACCACCAATCAACAAACGAATAACAGGCTGACGAATTTGAACACGATCCGGATCCTCAACATGATCACGAACATGGAATATACCAGACACCACCATTAACAAGCCCAATAGATATGAAATAGCAGAAACAAGCCCCGGCAATGCATCAATACCCAGAATAATCCAAGCAAGCATCGCATTAATCGTCGTATTAATCACCGATCCGGTCAATATACCCGCTAAACCACTCGCGGCGAATAACGGGCCAACATCCGGATCAAAATTACCAACACCAATCGTACGAAGCGCGGCCTCAAGCACAATCGGCAATGAAAATAAAGCGCCACCAACAAGAAATCTAACAACAGGTGTACGAATAGGTGTCTGATTTGGATTTGATACATGTTCAACTGTTTTCAAAATCGCAGTAACAGCAATTAAAATACCCGCTATATAACAAAATCCTGAAATTAACGCCGGGAAGAG
>CAXBFT010000016.1:0-17688 GCA_963974945.1 uncultured Alphaproteobacteria bacterium | reverse complement strand
CGCATCACTTATTATAAGAACTTTCATAGACATTTGATCGTTTCGGCATTACAATTGTGGATAACTCTATGGATAACTATCCGTAATTATATCTGACCATCTCATTTGTTAATTTACCTGATTTAAGATAATGCATCAAAAATATTCTGTTTCAAATTTTTTATCTGCTTTTTATGGGCTTATGCTCATTTTTTCTGTGAGCGCGCCCGCTTTGGCGCAGCAATGCGAGGCCCCATATGAAAGCGTAACCCGCCTATATAGTCCAAATCCCGGATCTTATACCGTTTGGAACTCTGTTTATGGAGAGCCACATAAAGGCGAAGGGTTTTCATCAATTTTTGCAATTGGCAAGGATGTTATTGCCGTGGGGGAGATGCAGACCTTAAGCGGTGTAAGACCATCCTTGATGATGGTGCGATTTGATCAGCGCGGTCGTCTGGTTTGGGATTCATATCAAGGTGTTTCAGGATTTCAAAATATTGTAAAAGCGCATGCCACCGATAATGGATTCATGGTTTTGATCAATATTAAGAAGGCACAAAAGCGGAGCGCTATGTGGTTGGGATTTTTTGATATGGAAGGGAAACTGAAATCCTATAAAATTATAGATGATAAAAATTTTGATTTACACGCAAATGATATTCAACCATCGGGTGTTAATGGGGGGTGGGTAGTTGCTGTTCGTGCTTCCTTTGAAATAGGGGCCGGGAAGCAGCAAAAAATTCGTAAAAATGCTTCTCTTTATATATTGGATAAAGATGGGAGCGAAAAATCATCACGCTCATATATTTTAGGAACAGATAATGAGATTTCAAGTCTTGGCGTTTCGAAAATTGGTGGTGAATTGGTCGGTTTTATCGCTACGGGGTATTTCGAAAATGACTATGGCAAAAAAGTTGGCTGGGTTATGCGTCTGGATAAAGATAGCTCTTTGATCTGGCAGAGGGAGTTTAGTCGTGGTGATTCGGCTAATTTCACTGTTTCTGATATGGATGAAAATGGACATATATATGTAGCAGGGAATATTATCCCTTCGGGTGGTGATATGGTTGGTGGTGGTGTGTTGAAGCTTGGCGGTGAAAGTGGAGAGATTATTTGGCAGCGTTATTACTATGCGCGCCAATTACATCATGATTTTGATGCGCGTGGGCTTTATGTGAATAAGGATGGTCTGGTCACGCTTATGCTTCTGGCGCGCGCACATGATCGTGACGTTGCCGATGAGGGTGACTCCGCGGAAGATGATGAAGTTGACGCGCTTGAATCCATGGATTACACCCATGTTTTGACACTTACGCCGCGTGGAATAACGATTGGCGGAGATGCTTATTATTACGGTTTGGGAGCGAAGCTAAAGCAACTGGTTGAGGGGGGAGATGGGAACCGTATCATGGCAGGCGTTGCAAAAGTGCCGCCGGGAGAGTTGTTTGCGGAAAAGGCGGCGCGTGAGAAGGGGGGGCAGCCTCCTTTGATAGAGGGAGGGCATATTGATCTTCCTGAGGGCACTATTTCAGAGCAGACAAAAAAAGGTTTGGCAATGTTGCAAAATAAGATTAAAGCTCAGGGCCATGAAAATTCTGAAAATACAGTGAAGCATGAGGTTGAAAAAAACGAATCGGCTAAATTTGATGTTGATTCGTATGATGGTTGGGTTGTGATTGGTGATAAGCCTGATGCATATAACGATCCCTGTGATTAGGCGCGTACATTAATTTTTCATTATGTTACAAGTGGTTAATAGGATATGGTATAAAAAACCAGAGATCTTTAATTGATTGTGTTGCGGTTTTATTTAATTTAAACAATAGGTTGTTCTTATGAGTGAAAGTGAAATGTTAACTTACAATGTCGAGGATGTCGATGCAGGGCAGCGCGTTGATAAATTCTTGAGCGTTATGTGTGATGCGTTATCACGTTCGCGTTTGCAGGGTTTGATCTCAAATGGTGATGTTTTCTTGAATGGTAAGGTTTTAAAGGGCGCATCAACGAAGACGGAAGAAGGGGATGTGCTGGCTGTGCGTATTCCTCCACCAGAGCCGAGTGTGCCGTTGGCGGAAGATATTCCAATTAATATTATATATGAAGATGATGATGTTATTGTTGTGAATAAGGCGGCGGGCATGGTTGTACATCCCGGTGCAGGGAATTGGTCGGGAACATTGGTGAATGCGTTGTTGTTTCATTGCGCGGATCGTTTATCAGGCATTGGCGGCGTTATTCGCCCCGGGATCGTGCATCGTTTGGATAAGGATACAAGTGGTCTTATGTTGATTGCGAAGAATGACCACGCACATAAATATTTATCAGCGCAACTTGCAGACCGTAGTTTGAGCCGTATTTACCATGCGCTTGTTTTGGGTGTGCCAATGCCGATTAAGGGTATGGTTGATCGTCCGATAGGGCGGCACAGACATCACCGCATTAAGATGAGTGTGATGAGTAATTCGCCGCGTGATGCGCGCACGCATTATAGGGTATTAGAGAGTTTCGGTGATCTTTGCTCTTTGCTTGAGTGTAAGCTTGAGAGTGGGCGGACGCACCAAATTCGTGTGCATATGGAGACGATGGGGCATCCGCTTATCGGTGATACATTATATGGTATACAACCCACAAAGCTAAGTGCTAGAGTTAAGAATAGTGCGTATCCTATTGAATTATCTGATGAAATGATGGGTTTTGGCCGTCAGGTTTTGCATGCGAAGACCATATCTTTTATTCATCCGACAACAGAAGAGGAAATGATTTTTGACTCTGAGTTGCCAGAGGACATGGCTAATCTATTGAAAAAACTAGAAAAATAATATTTACTTGAATTTACATAAAATTGTATGTATACTTTAATTATAGGGTGTAAGCAATAACCCACGTAAGCGAGTTACAGGAATAAATAGAATTTAGTTGTAGTTTTTAGAGTGTTTAATAAGAATGTAATGTTGTAAAAAAGAATACGAAACGGCGCAAATTAAAAATAAAAAATGCCCGTTAATGATATAAATCTAAACCCAAATCTGATTTTTATCATGGAATATTTAAGATCTAAAACTCCGCCTTCGGGCGGTTTTTTTTTGTCTTGGTTTTATCCGTTATCTCTGTGTGTTTATTTGTAAGATTATGAGCGGGGGGAGCGTGTTATAGTTGTCTTGTGAGTAATGGATGAAAGATACCTTTTTATATAAAAAAATAACTTTTTATATTTGCCATATATAAAAAACAGGCGTATACAGGGCTTAGAGCTTAGGGTTGAAGAGCCAATATATGTGAATGAGCATATAAATAAGGTGGTATACAGGTTATGAAGTTTAATGAAATTGCATTTCAGGACTATCTTGAATCTTCACAAAAGAGAGCAAGAGAGCTTATTACCAAGACAGACTGGATCTATACGGATGATGGATGTTTTGTAAGCCCTAAAGGTTTTGGCTTTTGTGTAACATGTAATGCAGAAGACGGTTACGCCAAGGTTTGGGCCTCTAAGAATAAAAATTTCGATATTATAAATGATCAAAACGGCTCTCATCTTTCTGAAAAATCCGCTGAAACAAGCTATCTGATCCATGTTGCCGGTATTTCCGATAAATTATCAGTAGATATTGATAAAATTTCACGCGCTATGGAAGAATGTGATGATAAATTAGCGGATAGAGCGGGTCATTATCGTTATCTGGGCGTGGCATTTACCAACGATCCTATTATTGCATGTGATGTTAACGACGTATCTTTTGGCCCGATGAATAAGGCCTTGTTCAATATTAAGGGCTATAATTTATATGCGCAGAACCAGAATACGCATCGTGTGGATCTTGTGCGCTCAATCTATCGTAAGGATGACCATTTTAATCCTGTTCACTTGAATAATAATTATTACAAAAACGGCTTTTCTACGCTTACCCATAATCTTTATGAGGGAGTAGATCCTTTGGGTGCAGTGCGTATTATTGACGCGCATCGCAGGGAAACATCGCAAAGAACATGGGAACAGTTCAGTCTGTATAATCAGCAAAATATTGAGTTTTCTATTAGGGCACATATGGCACAGCCCTTTAACTATATTCATGGTATTACACCGGAAAAGAAGATTGCAACAGTGGCGGTGGGTACAGGGTTTTTTGTCGCCGGTCACGGTGTCGGTTGGCTTGCGTTGGTCGGTTCTGTAGCTTATGCAGGATTTCATGAGGAATTGCATCGCGGCGCGGAACGTTTAATTGATGCGTTTAAAATTATGACACATCGCGCCGGCAATAAGATTATGCCCAATATGACAAGGCGTTTAAGCTCTGAAAAATCTGTACGAGAGAGCTATCTTGAGGGCGGAAAAAACATGATCTTCGGAAGGCATAATGTTTATAAAATGTTCCCGAAGGCTACGGCTGAAGCCTGCACACCGGAAAGTAATCTGATGTTGCCCGAGCGCTATATAAATAAGCTTGCTAAGTTGTTATTGGCAAAAAAAGTGGATGAGCTTAGCTATGATTCATTGGAAGACTTCTTATTGAAAATGCATCAGCTTAATTTACCAGGAAAAAAATATCGTCTGGATGCGCATATGGATGGGTTTGAATATGATAATGGGGTGTGTGGCATTCGTTACGATAATCCCAAAACCGGCGATATAGTTATCATGGCGCATTTGAATGAAAATTTGAATACCAATGATTTGCTGCTTTTGCCGGATGAATTTAAAGATCAAATGAATGGTGATATTGCGTATTTTGCGTGTAATATTTCAGATGGTAAAATGAATGTTAAGACGGAACTAAATCATATTTCCAGATCAGATGCTGTTGATTTAATTAGTGATCAGCTTTTATTTAAGCATCAATTCTTTATGCCTGATGCAATAAGGGGTGTTTCAGAGCAAACTGTGTTAGAATTATTCCCATATGTTGAAAATAGCCCGTTTGAGGATTATTATCAATCTTGGGATATTGAGCCGCGGAATAAATCAATTGGTGTTTCTACATATCCACTGGCTGAAGCGGTTCTGTCATATGAAGATCTAAATATTTTGGGTGTAATTGAGGCGAGTGAAAATAATTTGGATGTTAGTATTTAAATGATTACAGCAGAGTTTTCAAAAAACAATGATGAGTTTGGACGCTATTCATATGATGAATTGAAGGCGCAAGGATGGCCTGTGGATTTTGATTTTGAAACGGATGCAACCTGCCAAAAGGAATTTCTGCCATTTATTGAGGAGCAGCTGAAAATCCTTGATGGGTATGATCATTTGCGCGATTTAAACTCTGATTATTATTTTTATGAGCATGCGTTAAATGCGGCCGATGATGTTAAAAATTCATGCATGGCCTTGGGGTTGGGGCGGCGCGTTGCCAATAATATGTATTACGCAACGTTGATACATGATGCGGGTAAGCCTGAATTGCCGCCTGAAACTTGGGACGCCGAAGGATCACCAACACCAGAGCGAAAAGCTTTGATGCGCGCCCATGTTCATCTTGGCGCGGAATTGTTTGAGAAGAATTTCCCTGTGGTTGATCATGCATTTAAAAAATTGGCGCTTGATATTATTGCCAACCACCATGAGCGCATGGATGGTAAGGGAGAAAATAAGATTGCGGGGGCGGATTTATCAATGCCTGCGCGGCTTGTTTGTATTGTCGAAGATTATGACGGGCGCACCCATTTACGTCCGCAGCATGTTGCGGAGGGGCGCAAAAATGACCCTGCATCTGTACTTGATGCGATGGAGCGCAAGATGGTTGGGGCGTTTGATGATGATCTTTATCAGGCATTTAAGGGCGTAAAATTACGGCAGGCATGCCTTGCACCTACGCCTGTTTCCCCTGATGTATCGCCGCTTTAATCTAGAATTTCTGTCCAATGTTTTGCCATGTTATCAATGGTCATGTTTTCGCTTATATCATAGAGATTTGTGGGCGCGTTAATGCTCTGTGCGGTGTTGCGGCCAAGGGGCGCGATGCGAGTCTTGATCGTGCTGCCCTCGGGAATCAGGCGCAGGCTTCCCAATGGAAGAGATAGGGTGAGTGCATGATAGGCATGCGTTGTTCCGCCGAATACATCAAAATCTGCGCGGTTGCTTATGGAGGTTGTGCCTTTTAAGATTGCGCCATTATCAAAATGCTTTTCAACCCCTAGGCTAATGCCTATATCACCCGCAAGAAAGCGCCCCGCGCGGGCTTTTACGGTGATGTCGTGGCGCGGTATATCGTACCATGCATTGAAATGCCCTGTGGTTATGCCGCCCGCAAGTATGCCTAAATTGAGGGGGGTATCACCTGATCGGCGCATAACCTGCCAAAGATCAGCGCCCAATGCCAGGCGAGAGCGAAGCGGACGGTAGAGGATTTCGCCACCAATCCCTGCATAAAATTCCTCTAAATACCCTGCATTCAGGGCAATATGCAGGCTTGGGTAGGGTGTGTGTGTGTATCCTATCGTGGCATTTTCAACCGATATGCGTTGTTTTGTAAAATCGTCAATATCGCTACGGATGGGGGTGATGGATGCGGGGCGCAGGCGATTGAGGTTGTTTAGGTTATCTTTTAGATTGAACCGCAGAGCTGCCCCCGTTGATACCCCCTTGAATAAACGCGATTGCGCCGATGCGATAATAGAGTTGCGATAGAGGAGGCCGCTATCTTCCTCGGATAGGCTGAAATCATTCTCCAGTGCAATATTGGTGGCGATATTTTGCGATAGGCCAAAGAAATTATGTGGCATTTTTGATGGGGGTGTTTTTATTTCAAATTCGGTGTTGTCCCAAATCTCTTGTGGGCTGCCTTGTTTGTAAATAAGGGCTTTTTCAAAGTCTGTACGCATTATTTTTACCGCACTAAATGTTAATCCATCTTTGCGCGGTGTGATGATTATTTCTTCTATATCTATGCCGCTTTGGCTTGCGATATGGCGTACGCATCGCCCGATTTCTTGCGGCGTAGCGGCTTCATTGGGAATGGCAAGATCTGCGTAAATTTTGTGGCCTTCAACCCGTACGTTCGTGATGTTTAGTCCCGAATTTTGCGCCGATTCTGCAATTGGTATGGATGAAAATTCATGCGGACGATAGGAATAAAATGGTTTTGGGTTTTTATATTTTTTATGTGTAAATGGCCAATTTTTGGGGCTATCTTTCAGGGATAATCTGCCCATAATTTTATCCGATCCTTGAATGGCTACGGCAGTATTTAACCATTGTAACGGGCTATAGGAAAGGCCGAAGCTCCATGGTGCAGGAGTTGCATAGCCAAAACTAGCCTTTTCTGAGGTGTATCGATCCGCGCCATAATCTAACTTCAAAGACAGGCCGTTATAGGGAGTGAAATACTCAATCCCGCCAAAAAAAGCTACATTTTCGCCGCTGAACCAGTGGCTTGGGTCATTGGGGATTTCGAAATTGTTATTGCGGTCTTTGACAAAATGACGCGACAGTGATTTTAAGGGGTTTTTTATATGCCCGGCCGTACCAAATCTTCCCCATCCGATACCTGCCGTAAAATCAAAATTGTTATAACGTTTTGATAGGGTTAAGTATTCCCCCGCCATGCGTTTATGCCCAAATGCCGATTGCGCGCCAATGGCAATTTCGGGGTTATGTGCCCCTTCTTGCAGCACTCTTAATTTAAAATCCACACCGGGATAGAGGCGTTTGGCCTTGTCTTTGAAGCTCGATACTTCTGCGCTTTGGCGTAAAGTGATTGAGAGTGGCTTTGCGATTTGAACGCCGATAAAGCTATGGGCATATGGGTCAAGAATAGAAACGCCAACGCGCAATGTTCCAATGTCATCCATGCGCGCATTAGGCACGGTGTTTAAGCCCAGAAAACCAGTCGCTGCAGGTGTGTAATTCTTCGCTGATAGCGGCAGCGATGTAGCGCATAAAACAGCAACTAAGGCGTATGTTATGGGGCGGATGATAAAGATCATTTTTAGGTTGATTTGATGTGTTTATTTTAACGTATTAAGTGTGTTGTAGGTGCCTATGTATGTCAATTTTTTTTTGTGTTGCGCGCGAACGTAATAAAATAGTACAATCCAAAGTGGTGGCGGTATTTTTTTACTCATAGTGTCTGTTGGTGATGGTTTATTCGGGGGAAATTATTGTTTTTATAGTGGGGGTATTTCTTGTATCCATTGCTATATGGGTGTTTAAGCTTCGGGATGGGCGCGCGCGGCAAAGGAGAATATCCGGTGTTTTAGATGATGTCTTGGACGCGCTTGATAAGGGGAAGATCATTTTTGATGTTTCGGGTCGTCTGTGTATAATTAATAAAGCGGCACGCAATTTTTTTACATATATTGAGGAAATATCAGTTGCAGAGTTGAGTCGTCAAAGTTTTTTAGATTATCTGTATGATCATGCCGCCGATTTCGACGATAGCATTAGAAATACAATTTTGGCAGAATATGCACAAGGGAATGAGGCGGAGTTCAGAGAAGTCATACGCAGTGATAAGGGTGGATTTTTCCTTGTTGAGGCGCAAAGTCTTAAAAATGACATGTCGATGTTCACATTGACGGATATAAGCGTTGGTCAGAAAAGAGGAGGATATATTACAGCTTCACGCGTTTAACCATCAGCTTCTACAAGCAATACAAGCCACGGCAAGTGGCATAGTTTTAAGCGATCCCAAAATTCCGGGGAACCCGATATTATTTGCAAATGATTCTTTTTGTAATTTTAGTGAGTGTACGCGCAGTGAGTTTATGCAGGGCGGTTGGGCTATTTTATCGCGTTTATTTGTTGATGAACACGAAAAGGATCAATTTTATGATGCGCTTGAAAACCCGAAAGATGCCGATTTTTCTTTGGTCACACTTGATGACGGGCAGAGGAAGGATTTCAATATTCGCTTAACCCCCGTCTATGATGAGCATGAAAAGCTTGACCTGTATGTGGGGGTGTTAACCGATATCTCATTGCTTAAGCAGCGCGAGTCAGAATTTTTTCATGCCCAAAAACTGGAATCATTGGGGCAGCTTGCGGCGGGAGTGGCGCATGATTTTAATAATATTCTGTCCATTATTGGCGGTTATAGCGTCATGACCAAAAATTTGGTAGGGCATGAGCCTTTCGAGCGTGCGCAGGCCATATCAAATTTAGAGAAGATAGAAACCGCGTCACAACGAGGAGCCGGCCTGACTCGTAAGATGTTAACTTTTAGCAAACATAA
The DNA here is from genome assembly GCA_963974945.1 of uncultured Alphaproteobacteria bacterium. Taxonomy (GTDB): domain Bacteria; phylum Pseudomonadota; class Alphaproteobacteria; order Micavibrionales; family Micavibrionaceae; genus UBA1672. Next base: position 8,536 of record CAXBFT010000016.1, on the reverse strand, counting down.
GGTGATCGCGCAGAGCGTTATCAATATTTGTGATATTATTAATGAACAAAGGGAGCTTCTTCTCCCCTTGCTTGGTGTTGATATTACCCTTGATATTATCATGCCGCCAGAGGCGGTGAATGTGCATGGGAATATTGATTCCTTGGGTCAGATTTTAATGAATCTGGTCATTAATGCCCGCGATGCTATGGAGGGTGGAGGCACATTGACGGTGACGCTTTCTTGTCCGAATGTGGGTGATGTACCAAACGTTGTCAGTGAAAAAATAGGCGCAAATGAATATGTTTGTCTGTCTGTATCTGATACCGGAACAGGCATGGATGAGGCCACTTTAGAAAAAGTGTTCGACCCCTTCTTCTCCACCAAGGATCAAGGTAAGGGGACTGGGCTTGGACTGTCTGTTGTCTACGGTTTGGTACAGGAAATGGGCGGGATGATTGATGTGGATTCTTCGTTAGGGCAAGGCACAACGATGTTTGTTTATGCGCCGCGTACAAAAGCCATTCAGACAAAAACAATTATTGGTGATGAGGCGGATTTATCGCGTATATGCCTTGATGGTTATACTGTCTTACTCGCAGAGGATGAGCCTGATTTATTGCTATTGGTTACCAATATGCTTGAAGAGATTGGTCTTAACGTTATTGCAGCCTCTAATGGGAATGAGGCTCTTATGCTTTTGGATGAGCATGAGGGCAGCATCGATATATTACTGACTGACGTGATGATGCCGGAGTTGAATGGTGTTGATCTGGCCGAATTGGTGAGCGCCCTTGACCCGAATATCCACATTTTCTTTATGAGCGGCTATCCCGCCAGTGGAGATCGCGCGCCTGTTGAGTTACCGGATGGGGCAGCGTTTATCGCCAAACCAATGAATTATGAGGCTCTGGTCGCCGTTTTATTCAGGAAGCTGAAAGAAGGGGTCTCCGGTGATACGGGCGGCGATGATATGCCATATTGGACAACAACGGAAGTAAAGGACGGCGGCGTAAATGTCTGACGTAAAAAAGAAAATATTTGATTTGAAGGTTTTGGTTGTCGATGATCAGCCTGATGCGCGCGCAATGATACGTAATATGATGGCGGAAATTGGTATCACACAAATTTTTGAGGCTTCGGACGGGCGGCAAGCCTTAGCCTTTATTGATGCGGCGTTTGATTTTACGGATATGATCGTGTGCGATTGGAATATGCCCAATATGACGGGGGTGGAGCTATTGCGGCAAATCCGCAGTGTCGACCCAAGCATTCCGTTTCTTATGGTTACGGGGCGCGGTGATATGGATTCCGTGGTTGAGGCAAAGGGATCGGGGGTTACCGCCTATATTGTTAAACCATTCTCACCCAAGCAACTCGAAGCGAAGCTGCGCATCGTTGCACAAAAATCAAATTTATTGAATTAGTCTATCTATTCGCATGATCCCCCCTTTTCATTGGATAAGTCTTGGGCTATCTTTGTGGATAAGATGACTCATCTACATTATGATTTATGCATTATCGGTGGTGGAATTAACGGGGCGGGCATTGCGCGTGACGCGGCTGGTCGTGGGTTGTCTGTTTTATTGGTAGACGCTGCGGATTTGGCGGGGGCAACATCATCATCCAGTACAAAGCTTATTCATGGCGGCTTGCGCTATTTGGAATATTATGAGTTTTTGATGGTGCGCGGCGCGTTGAAGGAGCGTGAGGTTTTATATCGTAACGCCCCCCATGTTATTCGTCCGCTCCAATGCATAATTCCACAACCAAACGATATGTTACAGCGCCCCGAATGGATGTTGCGTGCGGGGTTGTGGTTGTATGATCATTTGGGCGGCAAAAAATCTTTGCCCAATTCCAAAATAGTTGATTTTTCAACTGATAGTGCCGGCGCACCTTTGAAAGAGGATATTGTTGACGGGTTTTCCTATTATGATTGTTGGGTTGATGATACGCGGCTTGTTATTTTAAATGCAGTTGACGCTGCCTCTCGTGGGGCGAGAATTTTGACTCATACGAAATGCGATGCATTGAATTTGCAAGATGGGCGTTGGCTTGTGTCTTTGCGCGATGTGCAAAGTAATGATCTTCTTGATATTAGTGCGTCTATGGTGGTGAATGCAACCGGCCCTTGGGTCGGTCAGTTTCTGGAAGATGTCGGCGTGAGTGAAGGTGACCCTGATTTACCAAAAGTCAGGCTGGTGAAGGGATCGCATTTGATATTGCCACGCCAATATGATGGGGATCAGGCTTATGTCCTTCAACAACCTGATGGGCGCATTGTGTTTGTTACGCCGTATGAGGGGGATTATACCCTTATCGGGACAACGGAAGAGGATTTTGATGGTGATCCGCGCGATGCTATGGCCTCTGATGCGGAGGTTTCTTATTTATGCGCGGCGTATAATCGATATTTCGCGCGCGGTATTAAGGCGAGTGATGCCATTTTTACTTTTAGTGGCGTTCGCCCGCTTCTTGATGATGGGAGTGAAAGTTCCAGCGCAGTGACGCGTGATTATCGTATCTATCATCATACGCGTTATGAGGTACCATTGCTCTCTGTTTATGGGGGTAAACTCACGACCTATCGCGCATTATCACAAGAGGTTGTGGGTAAGCTTATGCGCCTTTCAGGACGTGTTTCAGGTCGTTGGACGGCCGGTGAGGCGTTGATCGGTGGTGATTTTGACGGTATGGGGTTTGATGAATATTTTGCGCGCCAACGTAAGCTATACCCTTGGCTTCCGGTAAAAATTCTCACGCGTTATTTGCGCAATTACGGGACGCGCATGGATTTTATTCTTTCAGATAAAGAAGAGCTGAGCCAGTTGGGCAAGCATTATGGCGATGGCATTTATCAGGCGGAAATTGACTATCTTGTGACATGTGAATGGGCGATCAGCGCAGAAGATATTATCTGGCGCAGGTCAAAATTAGGTTTGCACATATCTGAAAAGACAATTCAAAACATCGAAGCGGCTCTTGCTTCGTAATTACAATATTATTTTTATAGGGGGATGATCATGAAGCATATTCTTGCGATCGATCAGGGGACAAGCAGCTCGCGCGCAATTTTATTTACCGAGGACGGCGATATTGTATCCACATATCAACAAGATGTGAAATTGACTTATCCACAGGATGGGTGGGTGGAGCAAAGCCCGCGTGAGATGGTTGATAATACGATTTGGGCGGTAAAATCGATCATTGATGAAGATGCTGAGCGTGCAAAAACGATCGCAGCTATTGGAATCACAAATCAACGCGAAACAACAATCGTCTGGAACCGTGAAACAGGTGAACCAATCTATGACGCAATCGTCTGGCAGGACCGCCGTACGTCTGAATATTGCGATGATTTGCGCCGCGATGGAGTCGAGGATATGGTGCGTGCAAAAACGGGTCTTTTGCTAGATCCATATTTTTCTGCGACAAAGGTGAAATGGATATTGGATCATGTCGATGGTGCACAAAAAAGCGCTGAAAATGGGGATCTTCTTTTTGGGTCAGTTGATACATATCTGTTGTGGAGCCTAACAAAAGGGGCGGTTCATGCAACTGATGTCAGTAATGCATCACGCACCATGATATATAACATAAATGAAATGAAATGGGATGATGACCTTCTAAAACTATTCAATATTCCACCATCTATGTTGCCTGAAGTTCGCGGCAATATATCTGATTTTGGCCAATTATGTGTCGATCAGTTCGGTGCGTCATTATGTGTCGGCGGTATGGCAGGAGATCAGCAATCTGCTATGATCGGGCAGGGATGTATTGCCCCCGGAATGGTAAAATCAACTTATGGAACAGGGTGTTTTTTGCTGATGAATATGGGGGGTGATGCAAAATTATCAACGCATAAACTTTTGACCACAATTGCCAATAAGGTCGATGGCAAGGTTTCCTATGCGTTAGAGGGCGCAATCTTTAACGCAGGCACCGCTATCCAGTTCTTACGCGATAATTTAGGGCTTTTTGACAAGGCAAGTGAAACAGAGGGGATGGCGCAATCCTTGACAGATAATGGAGGTGTTTATTTTGTTCCTGCTTTTACCGGATTGGGCGCTCCCTATTGGAATCCTGCGGCGCGTGGAGTTATTTGCGGTTTAACCCGTGATACATCAAAGGCACATATCGTGCGCGCAGCCTTAGAGGCGCAAGCTTTTCAAACACGTGACCTTATTGAGTCCATGGAAAAAGACAGCGGATATGCAATTAAGGTCTTGCGAATCGATGGCGGATTGGTTGTAAATGGCTTTATGTGCCAGTTCTTGGCCGATATGATCGGCGTCAGCGTTGAAGTTCCGAGAATTGTTGAAAGTACAGCATGGGGGGCGGCGTGTCTTGCAGGGGTGCAGGCGGGGGTGTTTTCCTCATTAGAGGATTCGGCTTCGCGGTGGCAATGCGCAAAACGCTATGAGCCAATGGCAAAAAAAGAAGATATGGATGCGCTTTATTCAAAATGGAAAAAAGCAGTGCTAAAAACTTATTAAAAATAGCCCACAGTTTTACACACATACTTATTTTGCCTGTGTTTTTGAACGGCATCGATGATATTTGAAAAATCCATATCAACCGATACGATAACGGCTCCATCTATATGCATCTTGTATGTGTGCCTATTGTCACAGAAATGTTTTTTGGCTCAGAAAAATAAGCGGATGGGGGTGTCTCGTGTCGCCCCATATTATGGTGGACGATCTTTTTGTGTTTTGTGTGAAATCAGCCGCGAATTTATTATTAATGTTTTTAGGTGGGGTTAGTGCTTACGGTAAAGTTGTCGTTGGTGATGTTCGTTGGTGATCATCATTAAAGTTTATCGTCATGATGGCTGTCTTGTAATTAAAAATATTACCTTCATCGTTATCGGAATGTCATGTGAAAAATCATATTTAAAAAATACTATTTATTGACCATGAGTGAAATATGTTTAAGAGGTTTTTTTGTATACCGTGGCTTTATCTTTGTTTGAAATAAGAGCATCTAACTCATATAATAAATAATAACGATACGTATTGAATGTTATATTTTTATACTAATAATTTCTGACTTGTTTTTATTATTTTTATTTTTATTTTCTATTTTATTTCAATGTTTTAATTTTTTTTCTTTATTTTTTAAATTATGTTATTATTCGGTGATAATAAGGTGTTGTTTTTATTCTTTTAAAAGATTGTTTATAGCCGAGCTCAAAAGCTTCCGATACTTGCCTTTGGCAATATTTAATATAGTGATTTTTGTTTTGAATTGTGGTTTTTGAGTGTCATTTATTGAGGTTGTGATGGGAAATTTACCTCAATCTTTAATGAAGGGCAGTTAACGCGAGCGAAATCAAAAGCGTTGACGACCAAGGATTATACGGCATAGGCGAATGTCAATGAATGATGATGATAGGGAGAATGGTGCCCGGGGGCGGAATCGAACCACCGACACAGGGATTTTCAATCCCTTGCTCTACCCCTGAGCTACCCGGGCGGGTATTATTCTTTAATGGGGTATAGGGCTTATAGAATAATCAATTGATTTTGTCTAGCCCTAGTTTAAAAGGAATCTAATAAAATATTAAATATACTATTTTAGTATATGGTTTGTTTTATTGACAATGTATATGAAAAATGAATATATTTTTTCCTTAAAAATAATAATAATTAAGCAGGGTGAATATGAACAAAATCTCTAATTCAGTGAAAGTACATATGACCGTTAGAGACTGGAGCCAGTCTTTACATGGAACGCGCGTTTCCGCGGAAAATATGATTGAGGCAACGGAAAACTGGAAGGATTATGGTGTCAATTCCATAGAGTGTGCCGGTGGTACATTCGGGCAATTTTTTGTTCGTGATGATAGAGACCCATATGAGTTTGTTGGAAAGTTGGCAAGGCATTATGAGGGCGCAGAAAGAACAATGCTCAATCGAAATGAGTGTGGTCTGTCTGTCTCAAGACAAAAGCCGGATGTTTTAGAATATATTTTACGTCGCCATGCGCAGCTTGGTATTGAGTGCGTTAATAATTTTCATCATGATAATGATCCGGCGATGATGCGCGCCATAACGCATATTACGGGTAAATTGCAAGATGAAGGGCATAATTTTTATATTGCTGCGAATTTAGCAATTCAAAGCAACCCAAATACAATGGCGCAGCAGGAAAAAATCATATCCGATTTATTGCAAGATACCGAAGATATGCTCAAGCAGGGGCGTGATATTGATGGTGGCGCGGGCCGTATCATTAAAAAATTACGTTTTAAAAATGCGAATGGTGTTTTATGTCCTGATTTCACTTATGCCGCGACAACGGCATTTAAGAATGCATTTGATATTGAGATTGGATTACATACGCATAATTCCTATGGCGATGGTTATCAAAATGCAATTGCGTTCATTGAGGCGGGCGGTGATAGTATTGATGGATTGCCTGAAGCTCTTGCGGAGGGAACAGGGCAGATTTCATTACAAAAACTGGATTACCTATTGCGTGAACAGGGCGTTTCCCGAGGGTTGAATTTGAATTTTAATGCGATGCGTCTGGATGAAGATGCAGCCTATACTGTGCGCGCATTATACTCTGCAACGGAATTGCCATATGACAAAGATGTTCTGAAATCCGGTAAAGACTCAGGTTCGGCAGGGGGGGCGATTACGTCTCTTCGCTCTCTTGTTGCTGAGGGGGTTTTGTCTCGTAGCTTGAATACCGATGACTGGTCGGTAATTCAAAAAACGATTTACGAAAAGAAAAAGGAAAACAGAGCGGCATTTGGATATGTAACGAATGTAACACCGGCAGAAAATATTCAGGATATGCAAGCCGCGGGGGATGTATATGGAAGTGCACAAGCAGGAAAGCCTGTTTCATTTGGTAGTTTTGGTATTGGCACAATAGCCCTGTTGTCGGGTGAGTTGGGTCGTGTTCCAAAAGGGGTTGATAAAGATGTGCAGAATAAGGCTCTTGCATATAAGGGCCTGACGGCGCCAGTAATCCCAAAACCGTTTGAGCAGCTTTCTCCCGGCTTGGGTGATCTTAAGGCACAGTTGGAAAAAAGCGGTATTGAAGACCCAACAGATGAGGAAGCGAGTTATCTTGCGTTAAACTCTGCTAAGGGTGCGGCTTTTGTTAAAAAGCGCCGTGAACATGCCCTAAACCCGCAGGAGCCGCAATTCCCGCGTAATCTTCAAAATGAAGGCGCAATTGAGGCATATAAGGGTGATATTTTTAAGGCGGCTTATATGTCATTAGAGCTCTATAAAATTGCAGACGGGCATTATGATGGTGTTGACTATCGTGAGCTATATGAAGAGGGTGGTATTGAAGGTATTTCTCAGGATCAGATCGAGGATGTAGCAGATGAATTTCCGCAGTTGGATTGGAAATATTATGCTTTAGAATTGCGCGCTGAATTAACTCGTCATATGGATGCATTAAAGACAAATTTAAGAATGGACGGTGCGGATAGTAGCGTTACTCTTCAGGTTAATCGTTCAATTCTTTCTATTGGAACTCAGCTTGGCTTGCATAGAGATAAAATTGCTGTTGTCACTCCCGATTCTAAACCCGGGTTAGTGTCTGAATGGTCTTCAACGTCTTTAGCAGACGGTGAGGGAATGGATGTTAATCAGCCTGAATCTGATCATTCTTCCGTTTTCAGAACAGACTATGATAAAGTAGTTGAGCCTTAATCCGTGATGATACCCTAGTGCAGGCCTGATATTTTAATAGTTTTTGACAATTAGAACTGTTTTTTCTGTTGATTCTATCTGTTGTTCGGGCATAAGGGCGATGGTAACCTGTGTACCGTGGGATAGGTTCTTTTTCATGGTCTTGTCAATTTTTAGTCCAATGTCTTGTACTTTTCCTCCTCTATGAATAAGGGTGAGTGTGCCAAGGCTTTCATCATATTCAATCCATATAACGGGCAGTTCGAAAGGTGATCTGTGGACGAGTAGAACTTGTCCCGAATTATTGGTAAATAAGCCACATTTCATTGTTGTCTCAAGCGTTTTTGAATACGCTGGAAATTCTGTTTCGTCGGGTTCTGATGAGGGAAGAGTGGTTATGTCTTTAGATCCTTATGAGGGTGAGCCCATACCGAATTTTTGCATGAATGGGGAGTCGATTTCCGCATTTTGCGGCGCTGGGGCAGGTGTTATTGTTTGTGATGGCATGATTTCAGGATCAACATTAAACCCGTTTGCAGCGAGGTTTGTTGTTATACTAGGGTCATTTGTGGCGGCGCTTGTTAAGCTCATCCCCACTATTTCCATTGTTGCTGCTGTACCGATCAGAGTGCTGCCGGGGATTGAGGTGTCATTGTCTTGGGTGCTGCTCGCGGCGCTTATATCCGGTGTTTGTACGGGGTCATTATTGACCTTAAGATATGTATCAATGGCCTTATTTAGTATTTCAATTTTTTCTAGCTGTGTCTCGCTTAGTCCGTTTGGATTATCCTTGATCAATGTATCTCGTACAATTTCCGCATATTTTTGTGGATCCTCTAATAGGGTGAATAGCCCAATATTGCCCGTTGCTTTTTCAACGGCTTGATCCA
>CAXBFT010000015.1:0-17707 GCA_963974945.1 uncultured Alphaproteobacteria bacterium | reverse complement strand
AAAATTCAGGACTAAAGAAAAGATCGGTTCGAATTGCGGGGCATAATACAAGCGTAACAATTGAAACCCCATTCTGGTCTGCTCTGCAACATATCGCACAAGAAAAGTGCCTATCTCTTAATGCCATTATCACCGAAATAGACGAACAACAAAGCGCAGAATCTCTTAATCTTTCAAGCGCAATCCGCCTTTATATATTGCAATATTACCAAGACAAATTAACGGAATAATCCATCTAAAACCCCTTTAATTGCCTCATCTGCAAGTCCATCTAAATTATTTTTAGCGGGTTTATCATCTTTTGGTTTTTCTGCACTATCACCGACAGCACCATCGGTATTTTTCTCTTGTGCTGCGGGCGCATTATTATCATTTGATGGTAACCCCAACTTATCCGAAAGCATCTTGTTAAGTTTATTTTGAACTTTGCGATTTAGATAATCTTGTAACAATCCTTGCCCGAATGTTTGAGCAGGATTATCAAGTGAGCCGTTGAATGATACTTCGAATTCCGGAACATCAGATGGCGCATCTTCTGTACCCTTAACGATAATTTTATGCTTTGTCGCCAATGTCCATTTTGGCAAATCAATCTGCCCTCTTGTTTGTATCGCTGATTGCACGCCATCCAGATCCATTTTGGCCAAAGACACAATGCCATCCTTAATCGTAAAGATGCCATCCAGCGTATCAAAAACGCTCCGACCACCACTTGTCGTTCCCTTCCACAAGCCTACCAAAGAATCTCCTGGCTTGCTCTTATCTGATAAAGCACGTGCAAAACGGGTCACATCAACACCATCAAGTACAATGTCACGGCCATTTACACGTCCCTGACCCGAAAGAGCCTGAACCAATGCGTTTGTAGATGCACCAAAACTTTCCAGTGAAATTTCAACATCACCTGAACCCGCTATTTTCAACAATTGAGTGCCAAGCAGGGTTGTTGATAATTTACCAATATCCGCATTTTTAAATGATGATGCGCTTTTAAAACGTATAGCCTCGCCAGCTTTAACAGGTGCATCCACTACAAAATTCATATCAATCTGCCCACCAAATATACCTGACTTCAAGGACTTAATATTTAAATCTCCATCCTTTAAGGAAAGTGATAAAGATGGATTTTGCAACGGCCATGCACCATATTGAATTGATTTTGCCTTAATATCCAATTCCATATTCACCGCATGCAACGCCGCAGTATTAATGGGCGCAGACGACCATCTTTCTTTGGGCACATTTGACTGTAGCGTTGATGATTTTGTTGTTGTATTAGAAGCCTTAGCGGATGTTGCACTGCCAATTTTTAGCACGCCAAGTACTATATCACCCTTAATATAAGGCTTTACTGCCAACTCAAGCGCTGCATTACCTGTAAGTGTTGTTCCTGATAAATTGCCTTTTATGTCATTAAGCGCGTATGTGCTGCCCTTTTGGTTTATATTTGCATAAAGATCAAGCGGCCCTGAAAAGTCTGCTTTATCAAGCTGCGCCGAAGTTAGCATCTCAACAATTTTCGCCGTATTCGGGTGTTTTATCTGCACGGCTAAATTATCAATACTGGCCTGCGATGAAAGGTTTATGATGCGCCCTTTGGCAATCAGCTCCATCTTCGCTGCATCAATATTTGATGTAATGTTAAGCGCAGACATATCACCATCTGCTTTTAATTTCACCTTGGCACTTTTCACGTCTTCCGGCCATGCCTTATGATCAACCTGAAATTTATCGGCCAGATCCCTAATACTATCAATATCCGCGGTGATATAGCTTGTGAATGATTTAGACTGCAAACCATACTGCCCCGATATATTTACAAGCTGGCCATCCGCGTTAAACTTCGCCGCATCCAGATCAAGACGCGTTCCATCCGTATGCATTTTAAGATCAAAGGAAAGCTTTTTAACCGGTACTTTCATGGAGATTATATCTTCAGGGCTTATATTCCCTTGTGTTTTCATCGATACATCAGCACGCAAGGGTTTTATTTGAACCGCCGTAGTTATATCAATTTTTTGTCTACCAATGCTTGCTTCAATATTATCCAGTAAAAGCTTTTTTGTATCATAAGACAGCATTCCCGATATATCCGCGCCAATGCCGTTTTTAAACATTGCCTCCCCACCGGATTTATTAAGCGCCGCGTTCAAATCATCTATATTTGTTTTAACAAGCCCTTGCACCGATAACGCATCAGAATAATCAACAATGCCTGAAAAATTCAGGTTGGCGTTGATTGGAAGAACGCTCAGATCAATTGTAGGAGAAATTATTTTTGCAGCCAGATCAATTTCCTTCGCTTTAATATCGAAATTGATAGAGTAGCCATCATAGAATAATGACCCGCCCGCGCTGTATGGGCCGTAAAGGCTGCTTAGTGAAATGTCAGAATTTATATTTTTAACGGAATAGGCCGCACCGGATTTATGATCCACATATGATAAGGATCCATCTTTAATCGTAATTTTATCAATGGCAATATCAAATGACGGTGCTTTTGATTGGCTCACCTCTTGCCTAACAGCTTGATCAGCAGACGGTTCATCGGTTGATTTTTGAACTGCAACATTATATTTGCCATCCTTAAACACTTCAAAATTCAATTCTGGGCGCACAAGGGTCACGGACTGAACCGCGATTTGACTTTGAAACAAAGGGAAAAGCGCGACATAGATGTCAAAGCGATCAAAGGTAAATGCCTTATCATTTTTTGCGCCTTGCGCCGCTAAAACAGATGCATTTTCAATATATAGATGCGGACTAGGCAGAATAGTGAACCCCAATGTGCCCTCAATTTGCACATCAAGCCCCGAATGTTCCTTAACCTGTGATATAATCTGGCCTTTATACTGGCTCCAATCCATAAAAGACGGCGCAATAATAACAACAGCAATAAGAACGCATAATATTGAAAACACTCCCCCTAATACTCGTTTCATATCTCGCTCCTTATTTTAAATTTAGTCACTATTTCATTGCGTTAACCTGCACAATCAGTTCATTGACCTTATAATCAAGGTCAGAATAAATAATAATTATGCCATATACTGACCACCATTTGCAGACAGCGTCGCTCCCGTAATAAAAGCAGCCTTTTCTGATGATAAAAATGATACAAGCGCGGCAATTTCTTCCGGCTGCCCCATACGCATGGCAGGGATTTGACGGATAATATTATCCAAAACCTCTTGCGGCATTGCACTGGTCATATCTGTAGCAATATATCCAGGACAAATTGTATTCACCGTAATATTTTTCGCCGCAGATTCCAGAGCCAGAGCCTTTGTAAAACCGATCATACCCGCTTTTGCTGCGGAATAATTAGCCTGACCAAATTGGCCTTTTTGTCCATTAATCGAGCTAATATTGATAATGCGCCCGCTTTTACGTTCGCGCATATTACCTATGATTGCGCGGCACATATTGAAACATGATGTTAAATTTGTCTGCATCACATCATGCCAATTTTCAACCGGCATTTTGTGCAGCATACCATCGCGCGTAATCCCTGCATTATTTACAAGAACTTCAATTGCTCCAAAATCAGTTTCTATTTTAGTCAATGCATCATGACATTGGTCAAAATCTGCAACATCAAATTTAACCGCTTCACATCCTGTTTCATCACGAAATTTTTGTGCGGCCTCCTCATTACCATGATAAACGGCAACCACTTTAAAACCATCATCCTTTAAAGCTTTTGATATAGAAAGACCAATACCGCGCGTACCGCCGGTAACAATTGCAACTTTACTCATACTTACATTCTCCAAATTTTTTTATATATAAATTAACGCTCAACACATAGAGCAATGCCCATACCACCGCCAATGCATAAGGTTGCAAGACCTTTTTTTGCATCACGACGAACCATTTCATGTAACAATGTAACCAAAATACGCGTACCCGATGCACCGATAGGATGCCCCAAGGCGATAGCGCCGCCATTTACATTTGTAATCTCAGGATTAAATCCCGCCTCTTTTAAAACACAACATGCTTGCGCGGCGAAGGCTTCGTTTGATTCAATGAGGTCAAGGTCTGAAACGCGCCACCCTGCTTTCGCCAACGCTGATTTAGATGCAGGAATTGGCCCTGTTCCCATCACTGACGGGTCAACGCCTTCTGTTGCCCATGATTTGATAACTGCTAATGGCTTTAAACCACGTTTTTCTGCTTCACTAAGTTTCATCAGAACAACCGCTGCCGCGCCGTCATTAATGCCGGATGCATTTGCAGCAGTAACGGTGCCATCTTTTTTAAAGGCTGGACGCAATTTGGAAAGCCCATCAACTGTAACGCCCGCGCGTGGGAACTCATCTTTATCAATGACGATTGTTTCTTTACGCGTTTGAACCTCAACAGGAACAATTTCGGTCTCAAACTTTCCAGCCAGAGTAGCAGCCTCAGTTTTATTTTGTGATGCTGCGGCGAAAGCATCTTGATCTTCGCGTGAAATATCAAATTTTTCTGCAATATTTTCTGCCGTGATCCCCATATGAATATCATTAAATGCATCCCAAAGACCATCCATGATCATCGTGTCACGCATTTGTGCATCACCGAACTTAACCGCTTCTCTCAGGTGCATAATATGTGGAGACATGCTCATATTTTCTTGCCCACCTGCAATAACAATATCAGCATCGCCGCATAATATTGCCTGTGCGCCAAGGGCAATTGTTCTAAGGCCTGAACCACAGACTTGATTGATCGTAAGCGCAGTACAGCTTTGATCCAACCCTGCATTTATAGCAGATTGACGCGCCGGATTTTGACCGCATCCCGCCGTTAAGACCTGCCCCATAATAACATCATCAACATCACCACTTGATAGATTTGCGTCCGCAATAACGGCGCGTATAACAGCCTCTCCTAATTTGCTTGCCGGAAGAGTAGAAAGCCCCCCACCCAATACACCGATAGCTGTTCTTTTTGCTGCAACAATTGCGATAGGATCCGTCATGATCGCCATACTCCTGTGGTTCAATATAATGTTAAATAATAGTGACACCATATCCTGACGCACAGATATATCAAGTCAGAATATAAGCTTTAGTATATTATTTTTTTATGAGCCATTCATATATTGGTGTCCACACATCGTCTATAGCGCGCCGCCCGACAATGAGCGATATATGTCCACAGTCCAGATTAATGCTCGTCACCTTTGCATTTACCAAATGATCCTCCACAGCAAAGGCACAGGGCGCACTTACAATCTGATCTTTCTTTGACGCAACAATCAAAACCTTTGCTTCAATTGCCCCAAGATCAATATTTGTACCTTTAATGCGCCAACATCCTTTAGCCGTCATATTATCAACGAACCAATTCTGAATACAATGATGCGCAATATCACCAGGAAGATCGACACCATCATTAAGCCAATCTTCAACAGCAATAAATAGTTCCACATCCTTACTGCTCTGATCCATTTTAGCAAAGTCCATAAACTTTTTTGCAGAACCATTTGGATCTATACTGGCGAATAGAGTTTGCATCCATTCCGCGGGTAAGTGTCCCTTAGATTTAATCTCAGGGATAATAAACGGTGCATAGAGACGCACATTGCGCGGCAGAGCCGCATGAGGCGTAAAAAAGTCAAATGGTGAGGCCAAAAGCACCATGCGCCGCACATATTGTGCAACAAAGTGATGCGCCCCCAGGGTCAACAAGCCGCCCATACAATAACCGAGAAGATCAACTGGCCTTTGATATATTTTCGAAACGCACATAATCGCTTCACATAACCTCGTTTCTATAAGTGTATCCATATCCATTTGCCCGCATTGCGCCTGCAAATCCCCCCAATCAAGGATATAAACATCAATTCCCTTATTTTTCATCCATCGTGCAAATGATTTACTCTCTTTTAAATCAAGGATATAATGCTTATTTATAAGGGACGGAATTAGCAATAATGGCGTATGGTCATCGCCCCCGTGATGAGGCTCTGCACCCATAATAGGTTTACGCAGCATACTCCCCTCATACGACCAAATAATTTCATTGGGCAGGCGCTCTTGAACAAAGGGATGCTTTTGATACATTTGTATCCCCCGCACCATTTCTACCGCGTCACTCTCTGACAGGCTATAACCGCTCAAAAGACGATCGGCATCACCACCGGTCATGTTTGCTGCTATCATTCCCAGGTGCATGGGTAATGGATGTGGCCCCTTACGCATGTGACGATTCCAATCAAATAAAACGTTAAATATTTGTGCAGCATAAAAAAAATACTACAACTTTTCCACAGAAACCTTTTCTTTTGTTTTTTTTTGTGCATAATAATATTATTCACTGCGCAAAAAATTATATTGAATCTAACAATAAAGGTACAACATGGCCAGAACTAAACCGGGCAAAGACGAACCAACTATTATCAAAAAATATGCAAACCGCCGCCTCTATGACACAGGGCGCAGCAGCTACGTCACGCTCGAAGATTTGTGCGAAATGGTGCAAGAAGGCCATAATTTTGTTGTGATTGATGCAAAAAGCGGTGAAGACATTACACGCGGCGTTCTGACACAGATTATCGTAGACCAAGAAGCGGGCGATGAAACTCTATTACCGACAAGCTTCCTTAAAACATTAATTGGATTCTACGGCAACAATATGCAATCTATGCTGCCCGGTTATTTAGAGCAAACCATGGATGTGTTCGCACAAAATCAGGGGCGCATTCAAGAGCAGATCAACAAATCTCTTGAAGGCATGCGTAACATGGAAGGTATATTTCCTAACGCCACAAACCTGGAAGAAATGACGCGCAAGAATATGGAAATGTTTGAACGCGCGATGAAAATGATGCCCCCATTCATGAGCTATAAGGCAGATGAAGCACCAGCTAAAGACGATAAATAAACATCAAAGAACATCATAGACAAACGAAAAGGCGCTTAATTTAAGGCGCCTTTTATTTTAAATCTATTTTCGAAACGCCGCCTCCTAAAAAGAAACTCTAATTAATATCCTCCAATGGCTTCAGTTCTTTAGACAATAAATCCTCAGGTTTAATCTCAGAACTTTCATATGGTATATGACCACCATCTTGATCTAAAATAGGCAAGACCTGCTCCACTGGCGGATAATTTGTTTCTATATATTTTACATTTTTAATATCATCATTATTTTTCTTCGTGACAGTTGCCGTAACGTCCGGGGTTGAGCGCGTTTGTGTTTTGAGCACCTCTAATTCATCTTGATATTCACGCACCTTGCTTTTAAACAAAATGACCGTATCACGCTCCTTTTCAAGTGCCACTTCAAGCGCTTTATTCTGCTCTTGTAATGCAGCAACGAAATCTAAATCCACTTGTGAATTTCGCTGAATATTTTCCTTACGATCACGCTCATCACTTAATTGCTTTACCGTATTTTTAAGCCCTTCTAAATTTTGCTCTTTCTGAGCAAGCTCACTTTCAAGTTGTTGCAGCCGCGCCATAACATCTTGTGCGGATGTTGCATTAAAATCAGATGATTTTTGGGCCTCCTCTAACTTACGGCGCAAAGCTTGGTTTTCAGATATATAATGCTCTGCTGCTTGTCCGGCATTATCACTGGAAACCAAAATCTCATTCTGCGCTTTAATCGTATCACGCAAGCTTTGATTTTGCTTAATCATAGCTTCCAGATCTCTGGTCGAAGAATCATTTTTTATACCCGATTGCAACGTAACGATGCGCGCTTCCAATGCTTTGCTTTTTGCGCTTTCGGCCTTAACACGCGCATTTAATTTTGCAATTTCGCGCACATTATCCGCCTCTGACTGCACAACCTCAACAGTACGATCCTGATACCCCAAAGCCTTTGATGACATCTCAGCCAAAGCCTGCCCTAAAGTCCTGTTTTCCACCCGTAACTCTTCAAGTGATACTTCTAATTTTTGATTTTTATCTGTAAGATCTGATAATCCCCGATCATCACCTTTAGATGCTGACGCTATTGTTCTTTGCTGCCTCAATAGATCAGCATTTTCCAACTTCAGACTTTCAATTGTTTGCTGATAACTAAGAACATCACTACCTTGGCTCTGATAACGCAACAATTCTGATTTTAACCTATCAACCTCTTGCGCCAACACACGTTGCTGATCATTGGCCTGCCCTTGATATTTTTGTTGAGTGGCAAGGCGCGCAATTTCATTTTTCAATTGCTCATTCTGCTTATTAAGTTCTTGAACTTGTCCCGAATATAAATCCCCTGCACCATTGCGGGCATTTCCAACACCTGCGGCCAAATTCGATAAACGTTTATTCTCCTCAATCAATGCTTGAATACGAACATCATACGCATAATCCATACCGGATGAGGATTGTTGTGATTCTATACGCAACTTATTATAGCTATTACGCAAAGACTCATTTTCCTGCTCCAGCTTTTCAATGCGCGCACGCAAATAAACCGCGCTTTGTGTTTGCGATTCTAAGGCTCTTTGATCCCAACCCGCATGCGCAACACCTGCGTCAACAGCGATAAGTGGACACATGATCATTACCAAGGACATAAATGAGATAAACTTACGCATTATCGGATAATCTTCTTTCATTTAATCTTCGCGACACAACATATTATGTCAACATTCAAATTACAAGAAAAAACAAAGCTAACCTAATTGCTTAAACTGCCCGATAAATGCGCCAATGATGCCTCGAGAAACGGATCAAGATTCCCATCTAAAACATTTTGTGCTTGTGTCGTTTCCTCTGCAGTTCTCAGGTCTTTTACCATTTGATATGGATGCAAGACATAAGAGCGTATTTGATGCCCCCAACCAATATCGGTTTTCTCGCCATGCTCCTTCGCTTGATCGTCCGCGCGCCTTTGCAATTCCGCCTCATATATGCGCGCCTTCAACATTTCCAATGCTTGCGCGCGGTTTTGATGTTGGGAGCGCCCGCTTTGGCATGCGGCAACAATACCCGTTGGAATATGCGTGATGCGTACCGCACTATCCGTTGTATTAACGTGCTGCCCGCCCGCCCCTTGAGAGCGATATGTATCAACCTTCAGATCTTTATCTTCCAAAACAATATCGATAGAATCATCAATAACGGGAGAAACAGAAACAGAAGCAAAACTCGTGTGCCTGCGCGCACTGGAATCATAGGGAGATATACGAACCAAACGATGAACGCCCGTTTCCGTTTTAAGCCAACCATAAGCCTGATGCCCTGTAACTTTAAGGGTAGAGGATTTAATACCGGCCTCTTCACCTTCGCTACGCTCTAATGTCTCATATTTGAAACCGCGCGAATCTGCCCAACGCATATACATACGCAAAATCATTTCTGCCCAATCTTGAGCCTCTGTACCGCCCGCACCCGCATTAACCTGTAAATAGGCATCATTAGAATCGGCCTCACCTGATAATAGCCCCTCAAGACGCTTTCTATCAGCGACAACGTGAAGCGCCTCAATCGCCGCCTCAGTCTCACGAATCAAATCATTATCGCCCTCTTCTTCGGCCATATCGATCATATCGACATTATCATTAACGGATTGTTCTATTTCGGTAACGGCTTTTATGCTTTGCTCTAACTGTGTGCGCTCCTTCATAAGGCTTTGCGCCTTAGAGCTGTCAGACCAAAGATCAGGGTCTTCACATAAAGAATCAAGCTCTTCCAAACGTTTTACAGCAACATCCCAGTCAAAGATGCCTCCGTAAAAGTGAGAGCGTTTCGGTTATTTCATTTACAAGTGTTTCTATTTCTGCGCGCATGTTTAAATTCACACTCCATAAAGTATAAGGCTGTCCGATTTAATAATCGCACAACCCTAATCAATTGAGAGCCTTAAAATCAAGCAGCTTTATAAGAATTGGGCATATTATTATCAGACCCAACAATTTTATCAAAATACTGCTCGCCATTCAAAACACAACAAACAGCGCGCTGTAGCTTATCCCCAACATCAACATAACGCGCCAAAGTGATAAGGTTTTTACTCACGACAAAATCAGTAGACGCACAACGCCCGCCATAATATTTGACATCTTCGCAGGTCTTATCTTTGGTTGCGACAGAATAACCATGAAGTAAATCAGCATGAGACAGAATCTCAATACCTTTATTATAGACTATAATTGGTTTATTAGATTGAACAAACCCCATAATAAATGACTTAAGACCTTGCGATACATTAAGTTTTTCAACACTGCGACTGCCACCGGGGATGACAATTATGTCATAATCGCTTGGGATCGCATCAGATAACAATCTGTCAGATGCATAATCTTGCCCCCAATTCGACTTCGTTTTATCTTTTTCCTCGTTCCACGCCTTAATAACGTCTTGAGATGGTGAAACAATACGGCAATTAACCCCCAATGAGGTTAGAATTTGATATGCCTGCTTATATTCACGCTCACAAAAGCCATTATCAACTAAAAAGGCCGCACGAAGGTTTGAGTAAAGTATACTACCCATTGTTTTTACTCCAGTATTTTGAATTTTTCTACGCTCATACTACATGCTATCGAATTATTGTGCAATGCAAAAAAATATTGTTTACAGCTAAATTATCAAAAATCACAAACTAAACTTTACAAGTCCTCACTCTAACGATAGAAAGATAGGGTGTTATGTAAGAATCATGTTGTATATTTTCCTTACACGTAACAAATAATTAAAAAACAATACGCGTTTACTTTTGAGGAGCTTTAAAAATGAAATCCATGCGTACTTTAATATTAACCGCCGGCCTAGTCGCTTTAAGTGGTTGTACCATGTTCGACACCTATAGTGAGGTTGATGCCCTGAATGAGGCAAAACCAGTAGGAAGCCCTTTCACACAAGCCCTTTCAGGTGAGTATAAGGCGTATTCCAATAGCGAACTAAATGACATGTTTGACTATCCTGATGCATTGCATTTTGCACGCAAAGGATTAGCAGCAGCCTCTGGTGAGGCAGTTATGCCTGAACCGGTGAGTGACTGGAATTTAAGTGAAAACCATATCAAAGAATTAAGCGCCGCCCGCGGACGTTTGGTTGTTGCATTTGATCTTGGCGCACGTGAAATTGCTCCTGCCACAGCGGCCTTGGCTCAGGCCAAATTCGATTGCTGGATTGAACAGCAAGAAGAAAACTGGGATGGTGAAACTGTTATTGGATGCAAAACAGCTTACTTAACTGCTATTTCAGAGCTTGAAGGTCTTGTTCAGCAAGCACCACAACCTATTGAAACGCCTGCACCCGCTCCTATGCTTCCGGAAGAAGCAATGTATCTTGTATTCTTTAACTGGGATTCAACATCATTAAGCTCCGGAGCGAAAAGCGTTCTTAAAGCAGTTGCTGATGAAGTGATGAAAAACGCACCGAATGAAATCAGCATTGTTGGCCATGCAGATACATCGGGTGCAGATGACTATAACAAGACACTTGCCTTTAAACGTGCAAACGCCGTACGTGATGGACTTGTTGCTCTTGGTGTTCCTGCTGATATCTTGGTTGTAGACAGCCATGGTGAGACAGATCTTCTTGTTAAAACAACTGATAATGTACGTGAACCAGCAAACCGCCGCGTAAATATTTCATTCAAATAAGTTGAACAACACCAAATGATTGTGAAGAAGCCCCTATAAGGGCTTCTTTTTTTATTGTAAAACTATACAGAGTGCTTATTTGTATATAGAGCCTAACAATATAAGGAATAACTATAAGTGGATTTACGTCCTGTACTTTATGTAAACGGTGTATTGTTATCTATTCTGTCTCTCAGTATGGTCTTGCCCATGCTTGCCGATTTTTACTTTGGTTATGATGATTGGATGGTCTTTTTTGTTTGCATCATCATTACCGCATTTTTCAGCGGCGCGCTCATCCTTGGTACAGCCGGACGTGATTTCAGCAAAATATCAACACGTCAGGCCTTCTTACTTACCAATTCAGTATGGATTATATTGCCGACCTTTGGTGCATTGCCCTTTTGGTTTTCCTCTCTTGAAATGTCCTTCACCGATTCATTCTTTGAATCAATGTCAGGTATAACCACCACGGGTTCAACCGTTATAGTCGGGCTTGATTATGCCCCTGCCGGTATTTTGTTATGGCGGGCTATCCTGCAATGGCTTGGTGGTATTGGTATTATTATTATGGCGATGTCCGTTTTGCCGTTCCTAAAAGTCGGTGGTATGCAGATTTTCAGAACTGAGCTGTCAGAAGATGAAAAAGCCCTGCCCCGCACCGCACAACTCGCCAATAATATTGCCGTGATTTATATTGCCCTTACGGCAATTTGCGCCCTTCTTTATATGTATGTAGGGATGGAGGTCTTTGATGCCGTCGCTCATGCCATGACGACAATTTCAACGGGGGGCTTCTCAACCTTTGATGCATCATTTAGCCATTACCACACATTAGGCCCCGAAATTGTGGCCATCACTTTTATGGTTTTAGGCGGCATGCCCTTCGTCTTATATCTGAAAGCCATACGCGGCAATTTGCGCCCGCTCTTTAAAGATTCGCAAGTTCATTGGTTTTTATCAATTCTGGCCATTGTAACCATCGTGACAACCTCCTACCTGTATTTCCAACAAAACATGCCCCTAGGCGAATCTTTGCGCCGATCATCATTTAATATCGTATCCCTGATGACGGGAACGGGTTTCGGAAGTGGTGATTTCAACACATGGGGCGGCTTTGTCGTTAGCATGTTTTTCTTCCTGATGGTTATCGGCGGATGCGCCGGGTCAACATCATGTGGTATCAAAATATTTCGTTTCCAAGTTCTGCATGCCGTAACAAAAATCCAGATTAATAAACTCCTCCACCCCAATGGCGTGTTTATTCCGCATTATAATGGCAAACCTATGCCCAAAGATGTCCCATCATCGGTTATGGGGTTTTTCTTTGTTTATGCCGTTGGATTTTCATTTCTGGCCATTGCGCTCTCTTATGTCGGATTAGACTTCTTAACCGCCATGTCAGGCGCAGCAACTGCAATATCGAATGTCGGGCCGGGCTTTGGTGATATTATCGGACCGACAGGCACGTTTAAACCACTCCCTGATAGCGCCAAATGGATTTTAAGTCTGGGCATGCTTTTAGGACGATTAGAGCTTTTTGCCCTGCTCGTTATGCTCTCACCGCATTTTTGGAAAGATTAGTTATTTCTGGCCAAGCAATTTAAACTGGCGCGAGATCACATCACGAACAGCAATATCCAAATCATCTAGCAATTTATCAAGCCCCTCCATCTGCGCCTTTTCGCGCTCAACCATGGATACATGCTCTGAAATATAGATGTCACGATATGCCTTTAAGCGCACCTCACTCATATCATGGTCTTGGCCGCCCAAAAGCTCCAACTTAACCGCCGCATCAACGCGGTAATGCTCACGTTTACCAAGACCTAGAAAGTTACCAACTTTATGATCGGAATTCTCTACGCCATAGGCCACGGAGACATGCTCAATCACAGATTTTAACTTACCCTGATGCCCTGATGCCTGAAACCTATTTTTAAAGTAATCAGATATAAGCACCCCGGGATCGGCAACAAAGCCCTGTGGTAGATTTGTCTTATGCGCCAAAGGTACTGCCTCATATGATGCAACATAAACGGGATATGGTTTAATATGTTCAAACGTCATTTGTGCCAAAGGCATGCCATCATTCGTAAGCGCACACCCGCCCAAACCATTAAGCGCCAAAGCCACAGCAACACAGTACATATAAGGATTATTCTTCATAACATCTCCCCGATTCTAAAATAATAAAACTCACTTACCCTTAACCTTATTCAAAACATCCTGCGTGTCATAGGTATAAGAGGTGCTGCAAAACTCACAGGTCATAATAATCTTACCATCAACATCCATATGTTCGACATCATCCTCATTCATTGTATACAGAATATTTTCAACACGACTTTCATCACAGCGGCACCCTTTTGCAATGGGCTTACGATCATAAACACGTACGCCTTCCTGATGAAATAAACGGAACAATAATTCATCCGCGTCAATCTCAGGCGTAAGCAATTCATCCTCAGTGCAGCTATCCAAAAGAATCATCGCGCGCCGCCAATCATCTTCATGCAAGTTACCCAAACCGGCCTGTACATTTTTTTGATCCTCAGGCATATGTTGCAACATAATTGCACAAGCACGCCAATGCCCGTCACGCTGACCTACTGCCATTTTAATACCTGTACCTATTTGTTCTGATTGTGAAAAATAATGGCGAACACAGTCAACCAAAGATGCCCCCTTAAGCTCAACAATGCCTTGATAGCGATCGGCGGATGTTGCCTGATCAACGGTGAAGGCAATATAGCCCTTACCAAGATATTGCGCCAAATGGTTCTGCGCGCTTTCCGTTGTTTTCAGGGCGGAGAGCTGCTCGCGTGATTTTTGAAATCGCTCTGAATCAAAGGTGGCGCATCCGCGAATAATACCGTCACTGGTAAAATCAGATGCAAGCATACGCAGCGGCCCATCTCCTTGCGCCTGCAGCGTAAAAATCCCATCATATTTGAGCATAGAAGATAAGGAAGCGGCCAGCGTAATGTTTTCTGCCACCAAATGCGATATAGGCAACGGATAGTCATGCGCGCCTAAAATATCATCCAACACACTACCAAAACGTACAATACGCCCGCGAAGGTTAGAGGTTTCCAGATCAAAGATCTGAACAAAATTATCTGCAATCATTTAAACAATTCCCAATATATTATGATTTTATTTTATAACCGGTTTTAAGCATGCGATAGGATAAAATGCTTAAAAATATATTACATGTTAATAAAACAGCCATCCCAACCCAAATATTACTATCTGCATGCCCGATAAAGCCATAACGGAAACCATCAATCATATAAAAGAACGGGTTGAAATAGGCGATGCTTTTCCAAATTCCGGGTAGAACGTCAATATTGTAAAATGTCCCCGATAAGAATGTCATCGGCGTAACAATGAAATTTGTAACAGCAGCAATATGGTCAAACTTATCCGACCAGATCCCCGCTGCAATCCCCAAACTTCCAAGCATAAACGTGCCAAGCACCGCAAAAATAACAATATGCGTCGAAGAATAAATGCCAACAGGCGCAAATAAACTCAAAATAAGTGTAGTGCAAAGCCCGACCAATAACCCGCGGCAAACCGCGCCAGTGGCATATCCTACAAAAATCTCCAGAGCCGATAAAGGCGGCATAAGAACATCAACAATATTTCCCTGCACCTTTGAGATAACCAGAGATGAAGATGTATTGGCGAAGGAATTTTGTACCATTGTCATCATCACCAGTCCCGGCGCAAGAAAAGACAAGAATGAAATACCGTTAATCTGACGATGAATACCATCAAAAGCCAAGGCAAACACCGTGTAAAACATTAATGTTGTCACCATTGGCGCAATAATGGTTTGCGTATAAACATTTAAGAACCGTGAGACCTCTCGCTTAATAAGGGTCATTAGGCCGATACGGTTAATGCCTGTAATTCTTTTTTCATTGTGGAATTGATCTATCATAACGTCTTGCACAATCTTCTTTATCAGGAGTATATTTTAAATATGGCATACGATAAATCAGACACAGCAAAGATCAAGCACCAAAGCAATTTTGATAAGCAAAAAAAGCGTGTACCACGTAAAATTACGTCGACCTACCTCCATAATTCAGGCCTTTATTATCTGGAGCGTTTTTCAGCCAGCAAAAATCATTT
This sequence comes from uncultured Alphaproteobacteria bacterium, assembly GCA_963974945.1. Taxonomy (GTDB): domain Bacteria; phylum Pseudomonadota; class Alphaproteobacteria; order Micavibrionales; family Micavibrionaceae; genus UBA1672. The sequence continues at coordinate 2,028 of CAXBFT010000015.1, read as the reverse complement.
TAAATTTGTCATGTTGCGCAAAGTTAAGCGCTCTTGCATGCATCACCCTGATCAAAATTATGATGAATGCGCCATATTGGTTGAGGAGCTTGCGGATAAATTTGAAAATGTGGGCCTGCTCAATGATGACCTCTATACGACGGGTATGGTGACATCAATGCGGCGCAAGGGGTTATCGCGCAATGTCATTATGAATAAAATGAAAATAAAGGGCATTGCGTCTGAGCATACTAAAATTGCGCTGGAAAAATTGGACGCGGAATATTACCACGATGAAAGAGACGCGGAAATGAACGCCGCCCTCACCCTTGCCCGTAAAAAAAAGCTCGGCCCCTATATGAAAGAGCGTGAAATTGATATTAAAAAGGCTCTTGGTATTTTTGCGCGCGCGGGATTTTCATATGATATTGCAAAATATATTCTGGATATGGATGAAACAGAAATGGATGAGATGATCCATCATCAGACTCTTTGATTTTGGTGCATTTCTGTTTTAACAACGCGTTGTGACGGGAAGATAAGAGCCACAGTTGTCCCTATTGATTTTTCTGATAAAATCTCAATACTACCGCCATGAATGGTCATCAAAGCCTGAGAGAGTGGAAGGCCAAGCCCCGTACCAGCACCATCCCGATCAAGAGAATTATCCAGTTGCCCAAAGGGTGAAAGCGCTTTCTTAATATCATGATTGCCCATCCCTATACCGGTATCAGTAATAGAAAGCCTGAATGCACCGTTGGAATCATAATTTGTAAATACAGTGATGCGCCCGCCATTAGGCGTATATTTAATGGCATTTGAATAAATATTGCCAATCACTTGTTTAATTGAAAGCTCCTCCCCGATCAGGGACGGCATATCATTTGCTTCGATAATAACTGTAAGGTTTTTTTCTTTCATACGTGTTTCATAAAAGTTAAGACAGGATTTAAGCGTTTCAAGCAAAGGAAATTCGCGTTCGCTCAATTCACGTTTTCCGGCCTCAATTTTAGAAATATCAAGAATTTCATTAATAATTTTCAACAAAGATTTACCACTTTTATTTATGTCCGTGACATAGTCCTTGTATATATCCTGCCCCAATGCCCCCATCACCTCATTCTTCATAATATCTGAAAATCCGATAATGGCATTTAAAGGCGTACGAAGTTCATGGCTCATATTCGCAATAAATTCTGTTTTGGCGCGATTCGCAATATCTGACTGTATCTTTGCTTGCATAAGGGCAATATCGGCTTCTTTACGCTGCGTAATATCCTCCATAGACCCCTCAAAATACATGACATTATTCTGATCGTCTTTTACCACGCGAATATTCTCTCTAACCCAAATCTTTGTACCGTCTTTGGTCAGGACTTCAATTTCATAGCCAAAAATATGTTTCTGGGTAATCAGCGTATTTATAAAATTCTGGCGCTCTTCAATATCTGTATACACAAGACCATTGGCATTTTTGACCCAACGCAACAGCTCTTCCGGTGTGTCATACCCTAAAATACGCGCCATAGCGGGGTTTGCGCTTAGATACAAACCTTCAGGCGTGAGCTGATAAATTCCACCTGCTGCATTTTCAACAATGGTTCTGTATTTCTTCTCTGCTTCAGCTAAAGCTCTCTCTGCGCGGCGACGTTCTTCTACATCTGTTATTGTTCCAACAACACGTCTTGACGTATCATAGACATAGCAAGCTCCACAGCTCTGAACATGCCATCATCACACCTTAGTCGTGTAAAACTGCGATAGGCTTGTTTTTGTCCCTTAAGTAACAGCTCAAAATCATGACGCTGCTTTTCTTGATCTTCAGGATAGAGCATCGAGAATAGATTATGATCCTTAGATCGCTCAACATCGAACCCTGTAATCTTCTGCCATGCTGCGCTAATAAATAAAAGTTGCCCCTGTGCATCGGTTTCAAAAAGAACATCGCTTACAGAATCTATAATGGCTCTGTTATCTTTTTCTGATATTGCCAGCACATTATTAAGGCGTTCTCTTTCAATAATTTCAGTTTCAAGTTCAAAATTCTTT
>CAXBFT010000014.1:0-17865 GCA_963974945.1 uncultured Alphaproteobacteria bacterium | reverse complement strand
AAACCTTGCCAAGCGGCGAGCGTCATTTATGCCCTTGGGTATATCTAAAACCCGCGTCTGCGGTATGACGATCAATCGTAAGAAACCGACTTCACAGACTTGTTCCGTACAACGGAATTCACTTGCCCCAACACGTTTGCGCGGGCAGGGGGAAGCAAGGCTATTGAGACAGGCGGGGGCGTCGATATAAGCTGGAAATGTTGATTCATCAAACGGCGAATAGAAGAGGGCGAAGACCTCTTTTCAAAACACCTGGAATCGTAATTCTCTACACTTCAAAAACCACTTTCAGCGCATAAACATGCGCTCCTTCATTAAGAGGCATAGCGTTTCGTTTGTGGTATTTATTATTTTGCTGAATTGTTGCTGTAAGCATTGATAAGTAAGCGGTTTAATGTTTTGAATTAAGGGTGTAAACACGAAAAGCGTCGTCCCATATTTTCGGTTATGCCGTTTCTTTTTAACCAGTCGGTCGGCCCAAAGTATATATCGAATACCAGCGCACGTACTAATAATAAACCGAGAATAATGACGGTTGGCGTACAACAAAATGAAGGAGTTAAAATATGATTTTAATAGGACGTATTTATATTTACGGCATTTAGTCAAGTGTGTGCTTAGTTAATAATTATATTGATTCTCACTGTGACTGGCCACTTGCATTTTCTCTATCTATGAGTATTATCCGTCTGAAAATTCCATTTGACTTACAAGGCTGCGATACCTCAAATACTTAATGCAACACTAACAAAAAAAGTAAAAAAACATGACCACCGTAAAATTATTATTAGTATGTTCCCCTGGCGGACATCTACTTCAGATGACGCGGTTAGCAGATAGTGCATTTAAGGACGCAGAATGTTCTTGGGTTTGTTTACCGGCCGCGGACTCCAAAAGCCTTCTAAGTAATAAAAAGGTTCACTGGGCGTTTGGCCCAACCAATCGTAATTATTTTAATTTATTTAGAAATCTATGCCTAACACCACTAGTTTTACTTAAGACACGTCCAAATTATATTATTTCGACGGGCGCAGGTGTCGCCATTCCATTCTTATTGCTTGGCCGTGTTTTCGGTATTAAAACAATTTTTGTTGAGAGCTTTGCGCGCCAAAGTGAGTTATCAGTAACGGGGAAATTTGCTTATCGTTTCGTAAATTTATTTCTGGTTCAAAACCCAGATTTAGCAAAGAAATTTCCTAAAGCGGTTTATGCGGGGGTTGTTTACTAATGATTTTAACGATTATAGGAACACATCACCAGCCTTTTACACGTCTATTGGACGCGGTGAACGAATTGGACACACAATCTGAGAGGATTATTCAAACTGGTCATACGCCGTTCAAGTCTGAAAAATGTACCTGCATTGATTTTTTGCCGTTTGAAGAAATACGTCAGAACATGCGCGATGCCGAAATTGTCATTGCACATGCAGGAACGGGCACGGTCATGCTCGCCCTCTCAGAGGGGAAATGCCCAATCGTCGCGCCACGCTATGCACGGTTTAATGAACATGTGGATGACCATCAAGAGGATTTAGTAAAAGTCCTTGCCGATATGGGCAGCATCGTCCCTTATTTCCCAGATGATAATCTAGAAGAAGCGATAGAAAAAGCGCGTAATATGACCGCTTCTCGTCAAAAAGACCCCGATGCAAGCCTTGTTTCTTTGCTGCGTGATTATACGGGCTTATCTGCGGTATAAGTTATTTCGCGATTTTTCTCAGAATGCTGAACATTGGGCGCTCTACAATTACATGTAATATACATGTTAAAACCACGGCCGCAATAAGCACCAGCCAGAAGCCAAACAGGTTGTTTAGGTATATTTCAAGGTGCATTTTTTTGATCAAGATTATACCCAAGGAAACCACCATTGAATGCGCCAAGTAGATTGAATATGACGCATTCCCTAAAAACACAAATACAGCATTAACTTTACATTTATATAGGCGCTCCAGCATCACAAGCCCGAGAAGAATAAAAGAAAAAGAGCAGGCTAATAGAGCGGTTGAATCGTAAAAAATAGCTTTAAATGCGTCATACCCATCATAATTATATCGGCTTATGAATGTTGCTAATAATCCTATACCAATGGCGAGGAAAACATAGGAAAGTTTATCCGGTGCAACACGATAGATGACATAAGCCAGCATACCTAATATAAAATTAACACCCCAAATAGACGCAAATTGCGCAATCATCGTGCCACTTCCCAGATCGGCATTTAACCCGAATATCATTGCACAGAGCCAAATCGCAAAGACGGCTATACCAAGATAAAAGTTAATGATGAAGCTTATAAACAAGGCGTAAAACATAATTTCAAAAAACAAAGTCCATGCGACATGTAGAGGTAAACCGCCGTCAAGAGGGACCCAATGCACCAAAGTAAAAGCAGAAAATAGTTGTGCAAAGCTCCATTGGAAATCAGGCTCTCCTATACCTAGCGCGGCGGCGCAGATATAGACAGCAAAACAAACCCAATAAATTGGATAAATCCTAATAAGCCGTTTTTGTATATATTTAACCACTTTTTTTGGCTTACCAATATCCTTGTGGTGGGCAAGCAATATAATAAAACCACTTAAAACGAAGAAGAAATTTACGCCTAACTGCCCGAAATGAGAGACATCCCAATATAGTTCTGAGCCTAGTTTTTGTTTGAACAAAAGCGACACATGATAAAAAACAACCAATAACGCCGCAATGCCACGCCCCAATTGCAGAACATCAATTCGGTTTTCAACGTGTGTGTGGCGGGGGGAAGACGGTAGAATACTCAAACTGGCGTTCCTATGCTTTTCAATAGTTTTTTAATTAAGTTTATATACTATATCCGATGGAATGATAGCGATAATTATGCGAGCAAATTGATGTTTTAGTATGGGTGATATGGCTTTACAAAAACTATATTGCTGTGCAATAACTGGGTATGGATTTTAGTCGCCGAAAATTTTTAAAACAGATATCATTGTCTGTCGCTCTTGGGGCTTTGGCACGATATGGCTGTATGCCGGCTCTTGCGGCACCTCATTCAGGCTTGGCGGATTTGGCGCAGGAAAACGGGCGTGAATTCGGCGTTGCGGTCGCAAATGACCTTATCCAAAATGATCGACGCTATATTCAGGCATTAAAACGTGATTGCTCCATCCTTGTTGCAGAAAACGCGATGAAGTGGCGGAACCTTAACCCGTCAGAAGATGTCTATAATTTTGACGGAGCAGATAAAATCATTGATTTTGCAGAGCATAACGACCTAAAAATGCGATATCATACATTTATTTGGCACAAGTCGAATCCTCAATGGGTGCAAGATGCCGTGACAGACAAAAGGTCATGTAAAATTTTGTTAAGCAATTACAGCGATCGCGTTTTCAATCATTTTCAAGGCAGAATCCATTCTTGGGATATCGTGAATGAACCTATTCTCATTAAAGATCTACAGCCAAACGGTATGCGCTCTAATCTTTGGTATAAAGCCATGGGTGAGGAATATATTGATTTTGCATTTAATTTGGCGAAGGAAAATGATCTAAGCGGCGATCTTGTCCTTAACGAGTATGGTTTGGAGACAGGTAATATCAGCAGTATCCTAAAACGGCAGGCATTTCTTAACTTAGTGCGGCGTTTAAAAGACCGTGATGTCCCTGTTGACGCGATAGGATTGCAAAGTCACTTGATTGGACATATGGATCTTGCGCCGAAGGATGAATATCAAAACTGGTTGGAAGATTTGATAGATACTGGCGTTAAAATTCATGTGACAGAGCTTGATATGAATGACAGTAAAATTCAAGGTGATGCCCCCACACGAGCCATTAAAGGAGCTGCATATATTGAAGAATATTTGCAGCGCATTGATGAGGTTGTCGGCTTGAAAGAAGTTTTGATGTGGGGTATCTGGGATGGACGCAGTTTCATTAATGACCTATCATCTTCTGGTGAGCCACCAGCGCAGCCCTTGCTTTATGCTCGAAACTGGGACAAGAATCCAGTATGGGATAGCGTTGAAACATTTCTAAGTACTCCGCCATAAAACAAGTAGGCCAAAATGAAAATTATATGTTTAGGGAATTATTTTTCAACGGGCGGGGCCCAGATGGATGTTGTGCTTCTTGCCGAGTTATTGCGGGAGCAGGGGCATGATAGCGAAGCATGGTTTTTCATGCGTACGGGCGAATTAAATACGGGCGATACGCCGTACCGTTATTTTACGCCTAAAAAATCCCGTAACCCGTTTGTAGTCTTAAAAATGCTGTATCTTTTCTTTATGGCGTGCCGTGCGTATAAGCCCGATGTTGTTTATGGATTTTATCCGTTTTCAAACGTCATGGGCGCATTGGCAAAGACTTTTGGGCTATGCCGTATCTTTGTGGCCAGTCAAAGAAACCCATCGGATACGCAATCACCTGTATTTTACCATCTTGAAAAATTGTTAGGCTGCACAAAGGCATATCAGGCCAATATTTGCACCAGTCAGGCCGTTGTTGATAGCTTTGATACGTTTCCGCAATCTTATAAAGATAAGCTTTGTGTTGCTTATTGCGGTGTCCCGCCAATGGCATTTGTTGACGCGCCCAAGCAGGAATGTCGTTCTTATTTTGATTTTGCGGATGATGCATTCGTCATTGGTAGTTTAGGCCGACTTCATAAACAAAAGAACATTCCCTTTATTGTTGAGTGCATGGTTGCTTTGCCCGATTTTATTTTGGCCATAGCAGGCAGCGGCTCTGATTTAAATGGTATCAAGACATTGGTAAAAAATTTGGCGGTCGATGATCGTGTTATATTCGTTGGTGAGCTTGCCGATGAGGATATTACAAAATTCTATAAGGCGGTCGATGTTTTTGCTATGCCCTCTCTCTATGAGGGGTTTGGTCGTACTTTGGCAGAAGCAATGGAGATCGGCGTGCCTGTTGTTTGTTCCGACATCCCTGTATTGCAAGAGGTTAGTAGCGGCGCGGCTATTACCCTGCCATTAGATCAAGCAAAATGGGTGGATACCTTCAAACAAATGAAGGATGGCCATATTGATACATCCACGCTTATCGCGGACGGTAAGATGCGTGCGAAAGATTTTTCGCTAGAATCCATGCTAAAGGGGTATTTAGATGCTGCGGGGGTAACGCATGTTACTCGGGACTAAAGACACAAGCGTTGCGCCTGCTCCAATAGAATCAAAACCTGATTCTGTAAATATATTGTTGTTTCTGGTGTGTGGCTTTGGCTTTATTCTATTTTCAAACTCATTCAACTCTCTCTTTCTATATGGATCAGAAGATTCTGGTGCGGTTTCTTTGCCGTTACAATTGATCCGGTTCTCTATATATTCATTGTTTATCGGCCTTTGTGCCGGCATGGTCTTGATTCAAAAGCCTATTTTTTCAGTCATGGGTCCGATTTTGATCGCATTGCTTGTTTTTGTTGTGCTGTCTGTTTTGTGGTCTATCTCACCTAAAAATACATTAATTAGAACCTATGGATTACTGGGAAGCACGCTCATGGGTATTTTTATGGCGAGTGTTTTTTCTTGGAGAAACTTTTTCCGGCTATCTCTATATAGCTATCTTATCATTATCATTCTAACATTTCTTCTTTGTATCGCTCTGCCAAGTATTGGAATTCATAATGGAGATGAGCATAATGGCGCGTGGCGTGGGGCGTTTGGGCAAAAAAATGTTATGGGTCGTATGATGGCCATCGGGTTCATTCTATTATTCTCCGGTAGAAATATCTTCGTTGGTATAGAAAAAATATTAGCTAAACTTGGTATGTCAGGATGTATATTACTTGTGGTATTAAGCACGTCTATAACGGCGGCGGTCACTCTTATTGTCTTGGCTCTCCTTTCTCTAATTTTGCCGTTATTACTAAAAAACCGCGCTTTTTTCTTTTCCGGTCTGATCTTTATTTTTATGATGACGGTGATTGTATTTGGTATGTTTAGTGATCAATTTTTTGAAGCATTCTATAGCGCCACTGGTAAAGATATGACACTTACGGGACGTACAGATATATGGGCAACAGCCATTAGACTGTGGCTAAATCATAATGCGCTTTTGGGGTATGGTTATGGCGCTTTTTGGTCCACGGATGAGGGCAGCAGAACAGCTTATTGGGGAATGGAGGATTATGTTCCGCCACATGCACATAATGGGCTCATCGGATTAAGCACGGAGTTAGGCTGGATTGGATTATGTCTGATTATTATGTTTTTGTTCGGTGCTTTTCGTATATGTTGGCGCCATACTTGTGAGAATAGAAATAACATTGCTTCTCTTCCTCTGGTTTTTTTCGTTGCTTTTGTGCTTTTGAATATTTCTGAGGTCAATATGCTTGTACAGAAAAACCTTATTTGGATCATATTTGTGTATGTTGCGGCGCGCGCACGTATTGATATTAAAGGGGTAAAACCCGCGGAAGACCGTGTCCGTAAATTAAAGAGATTATAATATGGCAGGGCGTTCGATGTTGAAAACAATTTTGGCTTACCTTCCCGCACTTTTGGGGGAAAGGGGCTTTGCCATTTTGTCCATTATTGTGTTTACGCGCATGTTTTCACCCGAAGAATATGGACGTTACGCATTAGCCATATCTATTGTATTGCTTGTTGATGCGTTTGTTGTGCAATGGTTACGCCTTAGTTATTTACGTTTTTATGCCGCAGCGCAGAAATCCGGAACGCTTAAGCAGCTCAATGCGACTTCTTTTAGTATGGGCGCGGTTATAATGATCTCTGCTAGCGCCGTGTCTTTTTTCGGTATTCAGATCATGGATACTGATCCCGCGATGAAGAGCATTCTTATTGCCTCCATCTTCTATTTTGCCGCTGGCATCCCATTTAAAATTATAGCAGCCGGAGCGCGCGCTTCTGAAAAGGCGCTTGTTTATGGCATGATGGATGTCGGACGCGCTTTCTTGGGGTTTTTAATCGCGTTTTTATTAGTAACATTTGCGCAATTTGACGAAGAGGCGTTGTTATATGGCCCGGCAGTCGGCTTTATTTTAGCCTCAATTTTTGGGGGGGTCTATCTTAAGCCTGATATATCACGCGATTATTCGCCTATATTGGCCAAGGATATGATGTCTTACGGCATTCCCCTGATTAGCGTATTTCTACTGACCCAGATCATGTCGATTACAGACCGTATTTGCTTGGACTTTTTTATTGGTTCCGCCGCTGTCGGTCTGTACGCGGTTGGTTATAACCTTGGAAATCATTCAATGATGATGATTTATAACGCTATTAACCTTGGTGTTTTTCCGATGTTGGTTAAGACTTTTGAAAATGCGGATAAGGAAACCATTCAAAAATCCTTTACTGAAAAGGTAGAGATTATCATGGCGATTACTCTGCCCGCATCTTTTGGATTATGGGCCGCCGCGCCCAATATTGCATATGTGATGACTGGTGAGGATTTCGCCCTCGAGGTTGCGGGTATTATTCCGTTCATCACATTTGCGGGCCTTTTCACGGGAATGAAGCTTTTTTTGTTTGATCAGGTTTTTCATTTATATAAAAAATCAAAACAGCAAACTCTGACCCTTATTCCGCCCGTAGTTGCCAATGTTGTATTGAATATCATTCTAATTCCTATGATGGGAATACAGGGCGCCATTATTGCGACGCTCATCTCATCTGTGATCGGGCTTGGCTTTAGCGCCGTTATGTCACGGGCTATTTTTACATTTCCAATGCCGTATATGAAAATCGGAAAAATTCTTTTCGCGGCCATAATAATGTGGCTATCACTTAATGTCTTCTCGTTTTCACACGATATTATCGGACTTATAATGATGGTTATGGTAGGCGGCGTGGTTTATGGCAGTATCGCATTCGCTTTAAATGTGCTTAATATGCGCCGCATTATATTCGATCACTTTAAAAAATAGAGCATTTAAACAAAGGACGCCCTTATGAAACAGCAAAATCCAGCCCCTCCCCATAATCGCGTTACTCTTGATGATTTAAAGAATGATACGCGCAAGCCATCAATCGCATTTTTTCTGCCGCATGCCGGTGATGGCGGTGTAGAAAGACGGTTTTTAAAGCTTATTGACTATCTTAATGAGCGCGGCGTTGTAATTGACCTTGTGCTGGCGGCATATACCGGCGCACGCTTACCAAGCGTCCCTGACGGTGTTCGTATTATAGACCTTGAAAGCCGCAACCATCGCAACCAACTTTTCAAAAATGCTAAATTATTTGCGCGCTATTTAACATTGGTAGAACCGGATGTTGCGCATTGCGCGGTTGATCGAATTAACGTCTCGGCGGCATTAGGCAAGTTCATGTCGAAGTCAAAGACGAAGCTTATTATTGCGCAGGTCACGTCTATAGACCTTGCAGAAATATCATGGTTCAAGCCGACACGTATTTTGCATTACCTCTCTGTGCGCGGGGCATTCCCACTCGCCGATGAATATATTGCGCCATCATATGGCATAGCGGACGAGCTTCGCAGTCTGATGTTTATGGGTAAGAAAAAGATAACGGGCATTCATAACCCGTTATTAGCAGAATTTACGCCTTATGAAGGCCCTAAAAAATATATCTCCGCGGAGAAACCCGCTATAGTAGCTGTTGGCCGTTTAAGCCATGAAAAGGATTACCCAACGCTGCTTAAGGCCTTTACTCTTATCTTGAAAGAAAAGGACTGCCATTTATATATACTGGGTGAAGGCAAAGAACGTCCGCACATTGAGGCCCTTATTGCGACACTTGGCATTAGCAAAAATGTTTCTTTGGTTGGGTTTGTCGATAATTCGATTGAATATATGTATGAAAGTGACGTATTCGTCTTGCCCTCAGTGAAAGAAGGGTTTGGTATGGTTGTTCTTGAGGCACTTGTGGCGGGAACAAAGGTTGTTAGTACAGATTGCAAGCACGGGCCGGCAGAGATTTTGGACAATGAAAAATATGGCCGCCTTGTGCCGATACGTGACCCGAATGCCATGGCGAATGCCATTATAAAAACATTGGATGAACCGCCACGTACACCACAAGAAAAGGAAGAGCTACAGGACTATATTGCAAAATTCACCTATGAAAAACATGCACAAAAATATATTGCAGCACTTGGGCTTAAACTTTAAACATCACGTTTGGCACTACTTAATTTCTTTACCCGGCACAAAGTCTTGAATAGGTGTGTACGCTTTTTCTAAGAATGTTTGCAGACGCTCTTCTGCCTGTTGTTCATCTTCGTCTTTATTAAGCTGAGTGATGACCCTTACCAATGCGCCATCCGTACGGTTTAAGGCAATAGAATCTAACGCCAGAAATAGCTTTGCTTTGGTTGGATCATTAATCTGCCGCCCTCTTTGTTCCAACCAATAATATACCATAACCTTTTGCATGCCTTTGCTGGCAATAACGCGGACGATAGGGATAGTCTGCCCCGCAAAGGCAACGGCTTGTTTTCGTTGATCTTTAATTTCCCAACCACCCGCAAAAATACAATTTAACGGCATGTGAACACTTTGGCGCATGCGTTGGCTATCGTAATAGGCGACATAGAGATTAACAGGTGCATCTTCCGGATTCATTTTGTAATAAGCCATCCAGTAATCTGATAAGTTAAGAATATCCGCTTCCTCGGGTGTGAGATATGCGCGGCGACCTTTCCATTCGCTAATCTCTAGCGGAAAATTTGAAAAATTTGGTGTGTTCGGGATATAGGCGCTTCTGTTTTTTATAGTGCCAAAATTAAAACAGACCGCCATGCTCACGCAGATAACGGTACAAAGAATAGAAGCGGACCCTAATTTTAGATCATAATGGGGCATTTTATTCTCTGGCAGCCTTAAATACTCATCTTTAAAACGCCCTGATTTCGTTAGTTTTGATAATACCCAAACCTCTGCGATGAGCATGGATAAACACAGGCCAAAAACAACGAATCCCTCAAATAAATGCAGTAAGCCTTCCGCCATACCTTGGCCCCATATATTGACAGTCACGCCAATCATGCCAATACGCAAAGAGTTCATAAGGATAGTAATAGGGATGGTTGATAAGAAAACGACGGTTTTTTTAAACCATGTGTCATCCATCATCAATGCCATAAGAAAACCAAGGCTCATAAGCGGAAAGAGATAACGTAGCCCGTTACATGCCTCAACGACCTGAAGTTTCATATAGCCCAGATCGATGATATTACCATCTTGAAACACCGAAAACCCAGCTGTTCTTATAAAGAAAGTTCCGAGCGTTGAAGACACTAGCTGCATATTTACCGATATATTACTGAAAATAATCTCGGGCAGGGGAATGGCGAAGATCAGAAAAACAAGAGCTGGAAAGACAGAAAAAACAAAGCGATGGCCAAAAAATGTGATGCAAATGCCGGTGAAGGAAATTAAAAATCCATAATTCAATAAAGATTGAAAGGCCGACAATTCTGCGAATGCAGAAATCAATAGTCCTATGAACAAAAACACAAGTCCTGCCCAAGATTGTTTCACCTCAGGTTTTTTCTCAGTTAAAAAATGCCATGTAAGAAACCCCGCTAAAATAGGTATAAGGTATCCATGACCATATTCCTCTCTCCCCCAAAATTTAGGAAGGTTTAGCAAAGCGCTTTCCGATATAAAAACGGCAGCAATTACAGATAGAACAAATAACGCTAAATATATGATATTGTTTAAGGAATGTAATTTCTGGTTCATCTCAGTATAGATCTCATGTTAAAATGCAGGGTTCTGTCGCAAAGCTTAACTGAGTTTAAAAAGTCCTGCAACAGGCCATATCAAGCGCATCACAATGCCTATGGGATGTTTCAGGAAATGCATACAGCTGCCAGAACTATCGCAGGCATCGAACTCATGAACATGATTAAAAAGAAACAGCTCAAATTTACAAAGTATATCGATCAAAACCTTACGCCTGCGCAGCAATTTTACCGCTTGGCGACCGCCTAGATTCTGGGGTGTTGCGGGGCTTTTTAAACTCAGTTAAGCTTTGTGACAGAACCGATTGGATTACAGCAGGAGAATATTCAAGAAGGAGCTCGAATGAACTTTGTGATGACCTATGGACTAAAACAATAACCCTAGACGATCCCATTACCCCTTCTTCTATTGATTTTGAATAACAACATAAAATGTCTTGTTGTTTCTGCGACACTACCTTTGAGAATTTTCTTAGTAGGGAAAGAGCTAAGGTTTTAGGAATAATTTCTTACATTATATGTGTGATAATGTATCTTCTCTAATGAGGATTTTGTCAATTATCTTCTATAATATATATCATCATAATGCACTTAAGTTATTGATATATATACCAATAATATACTTTAATTTCCGTAATGAATATTATCACTCATGTAATTTAGGAATAAAGTCATAATAGAATAATTACCCTATTTATCCGACCCCGATACTATTTTTTATATCTTACGGCGGGAATATATATAAGCTGTTTTTGAGGAATAGGTTTTCCCGTTACATATGTTTTATCCATAGGAGACACCGCATAAAAGACCTTACCATGGTCAATATTAGGAAACTTTTTTCGTAGCGTTCCAATGTCTCTATCCGAAGCATTACGAACATAAGCACGGGGAACACTAGATTTTCTTACATTGATACCGTATTCACCTAAATATGTAATTTCACCAGATTTTACAATAAATCGAGCTTCACGAGGAGGCATGCTATATTCAACAAAACCATTACTTTTTGGAGCTGGTGCAGATATTTTATATTCACCAGCATCTAGCTCTTTTACTATCAGAATACCGTATGGATTCTCCATATGATCCATACGGTCGTTTAGCGAAATAAGCCCTTCTGCAGGGGACATAAGTATCCCGCTACCTTCAAACGTGCCTGTAATATTACTGGCTATATTTTTGTAGTTTATTTTTATCCCGTAATATATGTGGCTTTCGGCAGGGTTTACTCCTTCAAATTCATTTACCAAAGAAATAGCAACCAAGCCTTTATTAGAGGAGTTCGATAGAGCGTAATCTTTAGAAAGACTTGTAGGATTTGACGCACACCCAATTAGTGTAAACAGAAATGCAAAAAAGAAATACTTCATTATTTTCCTCAGTTTTTATATAAGTGCCTGGCGTTTTTCACGTAGGCTTTTGGAATAAATATAACATAGGCATTTTCGCCATTAAATTGTTCCTGTGTTTTAAGGTCTTCAAAACTGTATACCAGTTTTCCTTTTTCACTGACACCTTCCTTTAGACAAACATATTCGTGAGTGGTTACTTTGCTTTCTTCACCAAATTCATTTTTAGTTTTATAGCTTTCTGCTAAATAGTATTTATGGGTATCACAAGTATTATTTCCCTCAATTGCATAATAGTCCGTAACCTTACTCATATCTCTGGTAGCACAAGCTGCTAAGGTTGATATAGCCAAGACACTAAATAGAATTTTTTTCATGAACCATTCCCCTATCATGAGTATTAAATACTTACTGAAGTTTAGGAGTATCAAAGTAATTTTATATTAATTATGAGTCTACAAAAAAATGCAGCTATTTAATTTTCATTACCAGCGTTCCAAATACCACCTACCTCTATCCACATTGGACTTGATTAAACAATCTTAAGTAATTAGTCTTCTAAAAAATAAAAAATGGAAATAAACAAAATGAAAAAAATACTTATTGCTCTCGTATCTTTAACAGTACTTTCAGGCTGTGTTAGTGCAAATAGCACACAAAAATATAAAACCACTAGCTATGAACATATAAAACAAGATGCTGATAGTGGCAATCTCGATGCTCAATTTGAACTGGCAAAAGCCTAGGTAGTGTCGCAAAGTTTAACTGAGTTTAAAAAGCCCCGCAACAGCCCATATTTTAGACGGTCGCCAGGCGATAAAATTGCTCTGCGTGCGTGAGGTTTTAAACTGAGTTAAACTTTGCGACACTACCTGCTAAAGCTACTTGGAAGGCAGATTGTAGAGGGAAAAAGAAATGATTAAATGGTATTTATCTAGTGTTATTATGAAGATTAAAGTAGAGGATAATAATGAATTTATTGTTCATAACAACTTGTATTTAATCAGTTCAGAGAGTGATGATGAAGCATATGTTAAAAGTTTAATACTAGGAAAGAAAGGAGAAACATCTTACAAAAATCCTTTAAATAAATTAGTTTCTATTACTTTTGAAGGTTTAAATGATTTAGAAGAAGTTATCGATGGTGATGTTATTGATGGATCTGAATTACGCTATGATGAGTATGTATGTTCATCTGATGAAGATCTTTTAAAATTTATAGTAGAAAAAAATGACCTTGATATTTTTATCAAGGAAAGAATACCGAATAAAGTTGATTATGCCTCTAATGAAGTTATAAATTTAGCTCTTATCAAAAAGCAATAAGTTAACCCTTACCTAAACCGGTTCTGTTGCAAAGTTTAACAGCTGAACCTATTTCTGCTAGAATCTGAGTTTTCCTCCTATATTTGAGTTGTTAACTCTTAGAGTTTAAGTCCATTTTGCCTGCATCGCTATACTGGCTTTATGAATATCCTCATTACATTGTCTTATGAGAATTAATGGGCTGCGTGTATTCCAAATATAAGCTTTATTGCATCGTGCATAGAGGCTAAATATTTATCCTCCAATACTCCTTGAAGGTTATCTAAACGAGACACGTCAACGGCACGTATTTGCTTTAAATTAACATGACGCTCTTTATCCAATCCATTATTTTTTGTTGGCTCTACATTAACTGCAAAAGGCCAATTTTTATGGTTAGGTAAAATTGGGGCAACCAAAACTGTTCTGCTGCCTTTATTAACTAGATTAGATTGAACAATTACACATGGGCGTTTTTTTTGAATTTCTGCACCACGTGTTGGGTTCAAATCAACCCACCATATTTCAAATTGCTTATATTCCATCAGAGAGTGCCGTATCCCAGTCAGAAAGATCTTCTTGATATTCAATATCATTAGCTTCCTCTCTGTTTGACAATAACATAGAGGCTTCCATCTGACGGGCTTGTTCTTCTTTCAATAAATGATTAATGAATGCACTACGATTATCTTTTCCGGCTGACATTAAAAATGCATATGACTCCTGATCCAAGGTTATTGTGGCTCTATGTTGCATAATACTTTCTCCTTTACACATACAATATCACACGCATGGGTAAGATGCAATCTTCTTATAAAATAGTATGATAATATTACTTATGGGAACTAGTGGATTTTTATACCTAATTGAATTAAAAGAATTCTCTGAATTTCATCCATCTCTTCAAAAGTTACCGTACCCATGCAATCATACAGCCTCTCTTTAGAAACTGTCATAATCTGATCGGCCATTACCTTTGTATGCTTTCCTTTAATTTGAACATAGCATTCTGGCGGATAAAGTTTTTGAGTAGCGCTTGTAGCAGGAACAACCTGTACACGGTTGCTGTAATGATTTGAAGTGTCGTTGCTTACAATCACAGCCGGACGAGTTTTCTTAATTTCAGAACCTATCGCTGGATCAAAATTAACCCACCAAATTTCACCACGCTTCATTTATAAGCCCCGAAGTCCATTCATTAGCTTGATCCTCACGATTGGAATCAAGAGACATAGCTCTATAACCAGCATCAATATCCTCATCAACAACATGAGGACGTGCCAGAGCATCTAAGAAACGGCTTATTTTCCCAGAACCAATCTTTGCATAAAGACCTTCGTATACTTCTTCAGATATAGAAATTGTAAGTTTTTTCATTATACGTACACTATACGGCATTGATACGTATAAGTCGAGGAAAACATTTACGAGCGATAATGTTGGTTATGAAAATTAAATTAAAAACCCTGGAATAAAAAGTTTTAAATTGGTTGCTGATTTTTTTTCATAACAAATAACGACACTTAATTTACATTAATGTCTTTTATTTTTTCTTTAAATCATTTAGGTATTGATCGTTTTATAAAATATAGAGAAATAAGAGGTAATAATGCGCATAGGAATGGTTGGTACAGGTTATGTAGGTCTGGTATCGGGAGTCTGCTTTGCAGAATTTGGGCATACTGTAATATGTGTAGATAAAGATGTAGACAAAATTGAGCGCCTAAAAAAAGGTGAAATACCAATTTTTGAACCTGGTTTGGAAAAATTGTTAAAACGCCAAATAGAATCTGGCCGTATCGAGTTTACTACAGAAACAGAACAAGCCGTCAAAGATTCTGATGTGGTTTTCATTGCCGTAGGAACACCATCACGTAGATATTGCCGTGATGCCGATTTATCATATGTCCATAGCGCTGCCAGAGAAATTGCAGAAAATTTAGAAGGCTATACAGTCATTGTAAACAAATCGACGGTTCCTGTTGGTACAGCGCGTGAGGTCGAGGCTATTATCCGCGAAACAAACCCTAATGCAGATTTTGATGTGGCCTCTAATCCTGAGTTTTTACGTGAGGGCGCCGCTCTGGATGATTTTATGCGACCTGATCGTGTTGTCGTTGGTACATCATCTGAACGTGCACAGGACGTCATGCGTCAAGTCTATCGTCCATTATACTTAAATGAGACCCCCATATTATTTACAAAACGCGAAACCGCAGAAGTGATTAAGTATGCCGCAAATGCATTCTTGGCGACCAAGATCACCTTTATTAATGAAATTGCAGATCTGTGCGAACAAGTAGATGCAGATGTTCAACAGGTTGCCCATGGAATTGGCCTTGATGGCCGTATAGGATCTAAATTTCTAAATGCAGGTCCCGGATATGGTGGATCATGTTTTCCTAAAGATACGCTTGCATTGACACGTGCGGGGCAAAAATATGGTGCCCCTCAACGTATTGTAGAAGCAGTCGTATCCGCGAATGAAGATCGTAAATCTCGTATGGCGGATAAAATTATAACTGCTGCCGGAGGAGATATTCGTGGCAAAAAAATTGGTGTTTTAGGCGTTGCATTTAAACCAAATACAGACGATATGCGTGACGCACCATCATTAACCATCATCCCCATTCTACAACAAGCTGGTGCAACAATAAATGCTTATGACCCGGAAGCAATGGAAACGGCTAAACCTTTATTTGATAAAGTTAATTGGGACACAGATTGCTACGCCGTCATAAAAGATGCCGATATTCTTGTTATTCTAACGGAATGGAATGAATTCCGTGCGCTTGATATGAAAAGAATTTGCGCGGATATGTCAGGTAATTTAATTGTTGATTTACGCAATATTTATAAACCAGATGAAATGAAAGATCTGGGAATTAATTATATTTCGATAGGGCGCAAAAACATTGCCATAACATAAAAATTGTGTCTGAAAAATTTTAGATAAAGAAGAGCAGGGTTTTTTATCAATGCCGCACTTTTTTTCAAGATCTAATTCTTGTGCAGGATGGATGATTATATTGAAAGTCTACTCCCTGCCCCGATCTTTTCCATCATCAAGGCTTCGCGCGCGCTCTTGTTGTGCGCGTTCAATATAGGCCTCTTTTCTCTCTTCTTTAGACAACGACGTATCATTCTCCGGCAGGCTTTCATAAGACGATTTTTCTTCTTGCCGTTCTTGTGCCTTTTGAGCTGCTTCTTTCTCACGCTGCTCCTGCATCCGATCAAGATAGGCTTGTTTGCGCTCTTGCACCGATAATGATTTATCGTTTTCTGGCAAGTTTTCGGCAGGCGTTTCTTCTCTGTCCTGCTTCTGAGTTTGCGCTTTTGATTTCTCTTCACGCTCTCTGGCCGCATCTTTCAGATATTGCTGTTTACGTGCCTCGATGTCCTGTCTGTTATCATTCGAACGGCTCTGTTCGCGCTGTTTTTCTTCCTCAGCATGACGAGCACGATCAATCTGCTGCTGCTTGATTTCTTCCAATCGCTTATCAGCTTCATAAGACTTGATAGAGGCCTGAAGCTCTTCAAGCCGTGCCGTCTGCTCTTTGGTTTTGCCCGTAATCGCACCAATGATCTTTTCAATGTTGGTTCTGTTTTTAAGCTGCAATGCAAGTTCCGCCGCTTCGCCCTGCTCCTGTTTGTATTGGGCTGTGCGAACCGCCGTCACAGCTCTGGCGTTTTCAATCTCTTCTAATTGAGCCGCCAGTGCTTTATTATCTGTTTTTATCTCTTCAAGTGAGTCTTTCGCTTCTTTTAAGTTTGCTTCCTTGGCCTGTATTTCAGCTTCATAGGCGCCCCTTTTGCCAACCATCCGATCAATCACACTCATGGATGCCAGTTGCTCTTTGGCCTTCGCAAGATCATCTTGCGCCTGATCTACTTGTCTTTGATGAAATGGAAAACTCTTCTTCTCGCCAAAGCTTGCAAGTGTTGCTTGCCATGTGCCACTGCCCTTCCCGTCTTCATCGTCCCGCTCAAGCTCTAAAGCAAGCAATGCCCGTTTTTGCTCAAGCAAAAGCTGCTGCTTTTGATCTTTGAGCTGCATCGTGGTGCTGCCCATATTATCATTACTGGCTTTGATAGAACGGTTAAGATCACCTCTTTCAGTCTTAACCCCTCGACGTTCTAATTGCGTGGCCATATATCCCATCTTCTGGGTGGGCTCTTTATCAAGTCCACGCGCCTCAAAGCTCAAATGCTCGGTTTTAACATCCAGCTTATCCCGCTCTGAAATGCGGTTCATTTCACCTGCCGTGAACGCCCGCAAGGATTTGACTTCTTCCTTCCCTCTGGTGGTGGCCTCACCACCAACTGTGATTTTGTCCGCAGCCAAATCACGAAACTTATTTTTAGACCATCCGTCTTTTGATCCCTCATCAAAGCCTCTGGTCGTAAATAAAATATGCGCGTGGAAATTACGCTGATCCCCTTCCCTATTGGGTTGGTGATACGCAATGTCCACCGCGCTATTGTAACGGCGCATGATTTCCTTAGAAATCATATCCCCTGCTTCGCGGCGTTGCA
>CAXBFT010000013.1:0-18405 GCA_963974945.1 uncultured Alphaproteobacteria bacterium | reverse complement strand
CTTATTGACGCACATCACCGATATGCATAAATTGCACGATAGACATGCGCAATAAGCATGCGATTGTAATTTACGGAGGTTCGTTTTGGAAATTGGTTTCATTTTAAATACATTCTTTTTGCTCATATGCGGGGCAATGGTCATGTTTATGGCCGCCGGCTTTGCCATGCTAGAGGCTGGCATGGTACGCAGTAAATCCGTTGCCGTTATCCTTATTAAAAATATCGGTTTATATTCCATTGCAGGCCTTATGTTCTATCTGGTCGGATATAACCTTATGTATCTTGATGTGAATGGCGGATATTTTGGAACCCCTTCAATCTGGAAGGCGGATGATAGTCTTGCATTAGCAGGAGATTACAGCGCGGGCTACGCCTCATATGCCGGATGGTTTTTCCAGATGGTTTTTGTTGCCACCGCCGCCTCTATTGTTTCCGGCGCGCTTGCTGAACGCATTAAAATCTGGCCATTCATGTTCTTCGTTGCCATTCTTACAGGCATCATCTATCCAATCACAGGCAGCTGGGTCTGGGGGGAGGGATGGCTTTACGATATGGGCTTTAAAGATTTTGCCGGCTCAACCCTTGTGCACTCTGTTGGTGGATGGGCCGCCCTTACCGGCGCGATCATCCTCGGGGCACGTAAAGGGCGCTTCGACAGCCCTGACGGCGAGGCAAAGCCCCTACCTGGAAGCTCCCTACCACAAGTGACCATTGGTACGTTCATTCTGTGGTTTGGTTGGTTTGGTTTTAATGGCGGGTCACAACTTTCTATGTCCAGCATTGAGGACGCATTGGCCGTGGCAGAAATTTTTGCAAACACCAATATGGCAGCGGCCTCTGGCGTTATAACCGTTCTGTTTTTAAATCAGGTCATGATGAAACGTATTGATGCCCCCATGGTCTTAAACGGAGCCTTAGCAGGACTGGTTGCCATTACCGCCGGGCCATATTTACCAAATATCGGACTGGCAATGGTGATTGGCTCAGTTGGTGCGGTCATTATGGTTGGCGTATCTTACTTACTTGATAAATTTAAAATCGATGATGTAGTCGGCGCAATCCCAGTGCATTTGGCCTGTGGTATATGGGGGACAATCGCCGTTGTACTCTCTGATCCAGAAGCCTCAATCGTAACGCAACTTACCGGAATCTTGGCAATTGGCGCATTTGTTTCAATCATCAGCGCAATCATCTGGCTAGTGATGAAATACAGCATCGGCATTCGCCTTCACTGGTCACATGAAAAAATCGGCGGAGACTTATCAGAGCTTGGTGTACGTGCCTATAATCTGGAATTTAACGATTCCGAAGACATGAAACGCTAAGCTTAAGCGCCATAAAATAAAAGGTCGTGATATAATATAATATCGCGGCCTTTATTTATTACGTGTATATTTTAAGAATATAATAAAAATTAACCTTTTATCCATAGATAGCGCGTTAAAAAGAACTGTGATAAACTACATTATTCCACCAGCTCGACAATGGATGTTTAAGGAAGGCAAAGAATTATGCTCTCAAGGAATCTGGAACAAACCCTCCACCGTGCATTGGCAATTGCCAATGAAAAACACCATGAATATGCAACGTTAGAGCATCTCTTACTTGCGCTAACCAATGATCAGGATGCCATGGCTGTTTTACGGGCATGTGGCATTGATCTGGATGATTTGTCCTCTACATTACTAAGCTATATCGATAATGATCTGAGCAGCCTTATAAACCTAAGCAGTGAAGAATCAAAACCGACTAATGCCTTTCAACGCGTTCTTCAACGCGCCGCCATACATGTGCAGTCATCGGGCAGAGAAGAAGTCACAGGCGCAAATGTTTTGGTTGCCCTGTTTTCAGAACGCGAAAGCCATGCCGTCTTTACATTACAAGAACGTGAGATGACGCGTTTTGATGCTGTAAACTATATTTCCCACGGCATTGCCAAAGTCCCGTCACAAGGCAATACAGAAAAACCGCCTCAAGGCGTTGAAGATGAAAAAGAAGTCAAAATCGGCAAAGAGGCACTGGATTCCTATTGCACAAATCTGAATGAAAAGGCGGCAGAGGGCGGCATTGACCCGCTTATCGGCCGCGAAAAAGAGGTCGAACGTACAATTCAAATTCTATGCCGCCGCTCTAAAAATAACCCGCTTTATGTCGGTGATCCGGGCGTTGGTAAAACCGCAATTGCCGAGGGACTGGCAAAGCGTATTAATGAGCGTGAAGTTCCAGAAGTGTTGTTTGATGCGGTGATCTATTCCCTTGATATGGGCGCATTACTTGCGGGAACACGCTACCGTGGTGATTTTGAAGAGCGTTTGAAAGCCGTTCTGGCCGAATTGGAAAACATCCCTGAATCCATCCTCTTTATTGATGAAATTCACACCATTATCGGCGCAGGCGCAACCAGCGGCGGCGCAATGGATGCCTCTAACCTGCTCAAACCTGCTTTATCCAACGGATCCCTGCGATGCGTCGGATCAACAACCTACAAGGAATACCGCAACCATTTTGAAAAAGACCGTGCCTTAGTGCGCCGTTTCCAAAAAATCGATGTCGATGAGCCTAGCATTGAGGATACAGTCAAAATCCTCGAAGGATTGCAACCCTATTACGAAGATCATCACAAGGTTAAATACACAAAAAGCGCCATCCGCGCGGCGGTGGAACTTTCTGCAAAATATATTGGTGATCGTAAATTACCCGATAAAGCCATCGACATTATTGATGAGGTCGGTGCGGCGCAAATGCTTGTCACAGAAGAGAAGCGTAAAAAAACCATCGGCCAAAAGGATATAGAACAAGTGATCGCGATGATCGCCCGTATCCCGTCAACCACAATGAATAAAAATGACAAGGAAACCCTTAAAACCCTTGAGCGTGACCTGAAAACCCTCGTCTTTGATCAGGATAAAGCCGTAGACACATTATGTGATTCCGTGAAAATGGCGCGCGCGGGACTTCGTGATCCTGAAAAGCCTATTGGCTCATATCTTTTTGCCGGCCCAACAGGCGTTGGTAAAACAGAGGTTGCAAAACAGCTCTCTAAATCTCTTGGCGTGGAACTCCTCCGTTTTGATATGTCCGAATATATGGAGCGCCACTCCGTTTCCCGCCTGATCGGTACGCCGCCGGGCTATGTCGGGTTTGAACAGGGCGGATTGCTGACTGATAAAGTCGATCAACACCCACATTGCGTTCTTCTTCTTGATGAAATTGAAAAGGCGCACCCCGATTTGTTCAATATATTGCTTCAGGTTATGGATTACGGGAAATTGACAGATAATAACGGCAAAACCATAGACTTCCGCAATGTGATCTTAATTATGACCACCAATGCGGGTGCGGCTGATTTGATTAAAACACCGATTGGCTTTGGCCGTGAGGTCGGCACATCTGATTACGCCGATAATGATGCCATTACAAAGACATTCACTCCTGAATTCCGCAACCGCCTTGATGCTATTGTGCCATTCCGTAACCTTACCCCCGCCACGGTTGAAAAGGTTGTCGATAAGTTTGTTATGCAGCTTGAGGCACAGCTTGCCCATAAAAACGTTACGATTGAGCTTAGCGCAAAGGCACGCAAATATATGGCGGAAAAAGGTTATGACGTGACCATGGGCGCACGCCCACTTGGCCGTATTATCCAAGAGAAAATCAAACGCCCCTTGGCGGAAGAAATTCTGTTTGGTGCGCTGGAAAAAGGCGGTCTGGCTATTATCGATTACGATGGATCAGAGCTTCAATTCAAATATGAAGCTGATACGTCAAAAAATCGTCGTAAATCAAAGGAAACGGTTAAAGCGCGATAGTTATTCTTGCGCTTTAAAACTAACGCTCACGCCGCGCTTTTTAAAGTAGCTCTGCATACGCTTGCGTCCCTCGCGATTACCTTGCACAAGGCGCGCTGTTTCAAAAATGGCTTCTTTCTGGCCTTGCGCGGCCAAAGCTGCTTTCAGACTTTTGATAAGCCCGTCCAAATCATCATTTTCATCTTGTAATGATTGATAAATGGCTTCTATAGCCTGATCAACGGATAATGCACTCATTTTTAAACCCTTTTGGAAAATATAATTCAAAGCGCAGCATATCGACAATTTTACGAACTGCAAGAAAGACTATGCATCTGATATAAAAAAATGCGTGCGTTTCACAAAAAAATGGGGTAGGAAAAGAGCATGAGCAGAATAAATGAGATTAAAAAACGCCTTGCAATGTCCACCACCCTTCCTATGGGCGGCGGCGCTTCTATGTTTATGATGGGTTCGGCTTCACATGCCCACCATCATCACCATGAGGACGGCTCTTGCTGTGGTCACGATCATAGCCATGACCACCATCATGAGGAAAAAGCAGAAGCAACAGAAGTAAAAGCGCATAGCCACCATCATGACAACCATGATGAGGATTGCGACGAAGATACCACAAACCCTTCCGGCGGATGTGGTTGCTGCTAAAACTCTCCATATAAACTGAAATATAACATCTTGTTGTGTAACAATGCGATGAGGTGTATATTAGATTTGTGCAGCGCAAGAAGATCAATTTGTCTGTAACGTCGCACGCATTTCTGCGTATTTCTAAACTCATATTTTAAAGGGATTGTGTATGCTCTACCAACTTCACGAATTACAACATGCGTTAATGACACCCATACGTATTCAGGCGGAACTCACACGCACGGTCTTTAAAAACCCATTCAACCCCCTTTCATATACCGCCCTAGGCAGAACGATCAGCGCCACGGCCGAAATGACAGAGCGTATGACAAGGCGCTTTGGTCGTCCTGAGTTTGGTTTACATGAAACCATTATTGGCGGAGAAAAAGTAAAGATTGAGGAAAAGATCATTGCGGAGAAGCCCTTTTGCTCCCTGCTTAATTTCAAAAGAGACACAAAACGCAATGACCCTAAAGTTTTGCTTGTTGCACCAATGTCAGGACATTACGCCACATTATTGCGCGGTACAGTAGAGGCATTGCTCCCTCATCATGATGTTTACACAACCGATTGGGAAGATGCGCGCCAAGTCCCTGTAAGCGCCGGCACATTTAATTTTGATGATTATGTGACATATTTACGCGAATTTATGAGCCTTCTTGGCCCCGACACACATTTGCTTGCAGTATGTCAACCTGCCGTGCCTGTCTTAGCCGCTGTATCTCTGATGGCCAGTGAAAATGATCCGAACCAACCTTTATCTATGACATTAATGGGTGGCCCAATTGACCCACGCGTATCGAAAACAGAAGTTACGGAGCTTGCCGAAACTCGCCCTCTTCGTTGGTTTGAGCAGTCAGTGATACACAGCGTACCGTTTCATTATCCGGGCGCACACCGAAAAGTCTATCCTGGTTTCTTACAACTTTCCGGCTTTATGTCTATGAATTTGGATTCGCATATTGGCTCTCATATGAACTTTTTCAAACATCTGGTAACAGGTGATGGCGAGTCCAGTGACAGGCACCGCACATTCTACAATGAATATCTCTCCGTTATGGATATTCCCGCCGAATTCTATCTGCAAACCGTCGAAGAAGTGTTCCAAAAACACTCCTTGCCACGCGGCACTATGAAGTGGCGCGATCCATATACAGGAAAGTTGCAGGATGTACGCCCACAAGATATTAAGCACACCGCCCTATTGACGATTGAGGGGGAGCTTGATGATATTTCTGCACGCGGACAAACCACAGCGGCGCATGAGCTATGCTTTACCCTGCCACAGCGCAAACAATTCCACCATTTCCAATTAGAATGCGGGCATTACGGTATTTTTAATGGTAAGCGCTGGCGTGAACAAATCATGCCGCGCATCCGCCACTTTATCCGCAGCCTCGAAACAGGAAAATCACCCATACCTGAAATTGATTTAAAAGATATACCTGATCTTGCGCCTGAACGATTTGACCATGATAAACATGGTATTGTCGCCATACGCAGATGGTTGAAAGAACATCAGCCCGAAAGCTATTTAGACACAAAACGCCCGCTTTCCGAAGGCTCACCACATCAACTACCAAAAGCGCCAAAGCTTCCGGAAGCAAAAAAGCTTGTGCCACCTGCTGCACCGGAAAAAAAAGTCGAGGCGAGCCAAGAAAAAACAGTTAAGGCCGCAGAACAAAAAAAAGAAGCGGTAAAAACAAAGCCTAAAGTTAAAAAAGTTAAGAGCAAAAAAACATCGGATGATGTTGTAAAAACAGTAGAAAAAATAAAACCTACAGCAGCCGAACTTAAAAAATCGGAGGTTAAACCCAAAACAACAGCCACGAAAAAAGCCGCATCAAAGCCAAAAGCCAAGCCCGCACCCAAAAAGGATACAAAAACATCCTCTGGTAAATCCAAGGAAGGCGCTGTATAAAGCATAAATGATAGAAGATATGGTGACCATAAAGAGAAGTAAGCGCGCACGTCGTGTCGCGCTTCGCCTTGATCCGACCCAGCGTATTATAAATCTTATTGTTCCCGAACATATGCCCTTGCATAAGGCCTATAAATTTGCCCAAGGGCATGAGGATTGGGTGCGTAATACATTAGCCAGCCTTGCGCCGTCTAAACCCTTTATCAATGGCATAAATCTACCAATATTTGGTGATACAATCCGTCTTGATATTCACCATAAACCAGAGCTAAAACGAACAACCCTAACGCAAACACCAGATGCATTAGAAGTCGATACCTATCAAAATGATCCTACAAACCGCATCACCGCCCATCTCAAAAAATTAGCGCGCTACGGCTTGGCCGATATGGCAAATGAAAAGGCAGAAACCATCAATAAAACCATTTCATCCGTATCAGTGCGCGACACCAAAAGCCGATGGGGTAGCTGCTCTCATGCGGGTGAATTATCATTCTCTTGGCGGCTGATATTTGCCCCGTATGATGCAATTGATTACGTCGTCGCACACGAGGTTGCCCATCTGGTTCACATGGACCACAGCAAGGATTTTTGGACGCTATGTCGCTCTCTGTCTTGCAATTTCGTAGAAGGAAAATTTTGGATGAAGAATCACGGCAATGAACTCATGCGCTATGGACACTCTAAATAATCATAAACCCCTATTTTTACTCTAAAAATAACATAATTTTAAGTAATTATTGATATAAATAAAAATCAAGGGTTGTTAAGAGAACCATTCTATACCTATAATTATTCCAGTACGATGAAAGCTAACCACATGCCAACCGTTTTAGTCATTGATGACGATGATCTTATTAGAAAAATGATCTCAACCATGCTCAAAAAATCTGGCTTCACTGTTATGGAAGCAGAAAACGGCAATAAGGGTATGGAGCTTTTAAAGGGCAATATAAAACCTGACTTGGTCATCACAGATATTTTAATGCCGGATAAAGAAGGGTTGGAAACAATCTCTGAAATTCGCGCACTCATGCCAACAATCAAAATTATTGCTATATCGGGCGGCGGCAAAAAACAAGACATGACATTTTTAAATCTTGCCAAGCAAGTGGGCGCAGAAAGAGTATTACAAAAACCATTCCGCCCCAGCGAATTACTAAATATTATTAGTGAAATATACGATAATTAGGGACTATGGGTACTTTACAAGGAACAATTTTTGGTAAAGTCATTAAATTTTGTAAAAATTTAATACCCTCGCGCGCACCACCACCACCCAAAAACGTTAAAAAAATATCATCCGCGAATTATTCAACCTACTCACCAGAAAAACAAAAAAAAATCTCAGATCTATGTGAAAAACTGTTTGAGCAAACGGAGCTTATAGCCGCAGGAAAAATCCAATTTTTAGGATTGGGAAAAGTAAAGAAAAAATTAGGAAAAATGTGGCTGGGGCTGCAGCCTATCGTCTACGCAGAAGTAGAAGCATCAATCAATAAATACCTTATGCCCGGCGATCTTTTCATTCGATATAAAGATGATACTTATGTTGTTATTTTTGCGAAAGCAGGCGCAGAAGAAGCACGCATAAAACTTACCCTCATTGCCGAAGAAATCAAACGCAGGCTCTTTGACCATGAAGAAGAGGCATTACGAGAAATGGACTTACAGCAAGTCGTATCAGTACTTCACACCAAGGATTTAAAACCTCAGGATAAAAATGAAAGCCTTCTTGATGTTACAGTTAAAAATATAGAGAAAAAAGAGAACCTATATTCCGCGCCCCCCCCCCTGTCGCCCAACCAAAAGAAATTAAGATCCCCGAAGCTTTTGAAGTCGAAACAGATAACAAGATTCAAAACACTCCCGCCCCACAACCTAAGCAGACAACCGAAAAATACACCTATATTCCATTTTGGGATGTTCAAAAAAACCTCATCACCACATATCTATGCCTGTCACAAAGTAAAAGCGCCATTGAAGACCCGTTTGACAGCTATAATGTACATTTTATGGGTACGACACCAAAGGTGAAGGCAAAACAAGATCTGGACTTACTCAATATCGTAGCCTCGGAGCTTCAAGAGCTTGCCGACGGCAATCAAAAAGCTTTAATTGCATGCCCTGTGCATTATGAAACATTAACACGCGAAGAAACATATAAACAATACATCTTTGCATGCCAGAAAATCCCTGATGAAAACAAGAAATTTTTAATTCTTGTTCTTATGGATGTCCCCGAAAAAATACATATCCCAAATGTACGGAAATTTTCAATTCCCTTAAAAAATCATTGTCATTCATTCTTTGCCCAAATACGCCCCAACATAAATAGTGATTACAGCCCATTCAAAAAATGTGGTTTTGATGCGCTTGGTGTACGTCTTAAACACTCTAATAAAGGCGAAAAGGGTAGGATGGAAATTCTTGAAAACTTTCCGCAAATGGTAAGCAGATCGGGTATTGAGCAAATATTTTCTCTCGACGTTACATCTTTGAGCCTTACCACAACGGCTGTATGCTCCGGCTTTACCTTGCTTGCTGGAAATGCAATCCATGCAAAGGTCAGTCGACCTGATAAAGTGCATAGATTTCTGCATCAGGATTTATTCTCAAAGATGCTGTAAATAGATCATACGCAACATGTGTTAACGTCACGTTGTACCGATACAACAAAGAAACCCTTACGGCTTTTCTGATTTCCTGGAAAAAACTTTGAAAGAGAGTGGGTAAATGGTGGCTCTGGGGTGATTTGAACACCCGACAAAAGGATTATGATTCCTCTGCTCTACCCCTGAGCTACAGAGCCGTTATTTACCGATCAAAAGACCTGATTTTATTTTTGTAATCAATATATAAAAATAGCATTGATTTATAATCGTTGCGTTTATCCCCCATTTCGCCTGTTATTGTCAAGAAGAAATATGTCGAGTTGGCCAATATTTCTGCCCAAGATGGCATCAATTATAGTCATTTGGCTTTATTTGTGACAAGGCGCAAGAGACGCAGTATAGAAACTATACGTAAGAAGCGCAGCAACGATCTCAAAAAAAATCCAAATGACTATCGCGTCACAATAAAAAACTCCACCGAACAAAGCCGATGGAGTTTAAATCTAAATAATGAAAACGTGAGACAAATCAGCCAGTCAAAGCGCGACGAACAACTTCTACATCCTGTGCGATTTGTGCATCATCACCCATAAGCTCTTCAACCTTACGAATCGCATGCATCACTGTTGTGTGGTCACGGCCACCGAATTTACGACCGATTTCAGGCAATGAACGTGCAGTTAGCAATTTAGACAGGTACATAGCAACCTGACGCGGGCGCGCCACATTACGCGCACGACGCGCTGAATGCATGTCAGTGAGGCGTAAATTGTAATGCTCGGCCACTTTGCGTTGGATTTCATCAATTGTAATACGACGATCATGCGCACGAAGAAGATCTTGCAAAACATCCTGCGTTGATTCCAGTGTAATAATCTGCTTTGAAACATCGGCATGGGCCACGATACGGTTAAGCGCACCTTCAAGCTCACGAATATTAGATGTAACCTTTAAGGCAAGGAATTCAAGAACGCTATCAGGAACATCCGCGTTAAATTTTGCACGCTTGGACTGCAAAATACCAAGACGAAGATCATATGTGCTTGGGTGAATATCTGCAACCAAACCCCATGCGAGACGTGAACGCAAACGCTCATCCAGCCCCTGAAGATCACCAGGAGCCTTATCAGCAGAAATGATAATCTGCTTATTCTGGTCTACCAAAGCATTAAATGTATGGAAAAACTCCTCTTGTGTTGATTCTTTACCTGCGATGAATTGAATATCATCAATCATAAGCACATCAACACTGCGGAACATATCTTTGAAGTTCATTGTATCATTGGCACGCAACGCTTTTACAAACTGGTACATGAATTTTTCGGCAGAAAGATACATTACTGTTTTTTCAGGAAAATTTTCCTCAATTGAGTGCGCAATCGCATGCATTAAATGGGTTTTACCCAAACCGACGCCGCCATAAAGGAAAAGTGGGTTAAAGGGAACGCTTGCGCTCTCCACTACGCGGCGCGCCGCAGCATGTGACAATGCATTTGGTTTTCCTACAACAAAGCTGTCAAATGTGAAGCGTTGGTCGAGCGGTGAAGAAATATCGCTGATCGCCATTTTCAAATCAGAGGCTTGCTGCACATTATTGGCAACAGATACTCTTCTTTCTACAATTTCAGGACGCTCATCTAATATAGCATTCTGCACCACTACGATCTGCACACGCTTAATATCGGTATTTTTCTCTGTGCACATTGTAGAAATGCGGTCTGCATAATGAGTTTGGATCCAGTCACGCATAAAACGTGTAGGAACGGAAACTTCCATTGTACCATGATAATAGGCACGCAATGTTAAAGGCTTTAACCAGCTGCGGAATACAGCCTCACCAAATTCTTGGCGCATCTCAGTATGAACGCTATTCCAAAGCGTTTGAACTTCCGGTGTTGGCTCTAGCGGAGCATCCTCTAGATTCGCATTATTATTATTGTTTTTTGTTGCGGTTTTACCGGCGATTTCAGACATAGTTTTCTCCACGTTTACTGTTACTTTTAAAGGTTCATATTTTTATTTACACAAGACGCACTCAGCACCTGCCGTAAAACAATAATTTTACGACTTAAGACCAATTTTGGCCATAAAGAACCCGATGCAAAAACAATGTTTTCACATGATAAGCCCTTCATATATATTACTTTTTTTGAAGACCTAATTAAATTTGAAGCTTTTATATAGCTAAAAGCTTAATTTAATGGCCATCCCCTAACTATGATCAGATCATATCTGATACCCACATATTCTACCCATTTTATGCATACATTTATATGTAAACAAAAATAGGCGCGAACATGAACCTGCCGCACACAATGTTCTTATTTGTCTCTGCGTTGGCGATGAAGAGAGACTACACTAAATAATTACCAACAGGCAATAAGAACAAATCATGAATTTGAAAAAAAGAAATTATAATTCAATCTTTATCAAAAAGACGCAAAAAAAGCTCCGGCGCAGTGCGTCAGAGCTATAATATGTATATTTTTCAAATCGTTATGAAATGAAGATCACATCAAAAGCGGTGAATTACGCCTGCAATAATTTGATGCGTGCGCTCAAGCGAGACAACTTACGAGCAACTGTATTTTTGTGCATAAGTCCTTTTGAAATTCCCTTGTGCATCTCTGGCTGAGCAGCCTTTAGAGCATCTTTTGCGCCTTGCGCATTACCCGCCAAAATCTCTTCTTCAACCTTCTTTACGAAGGTACGGATACGACTACGACGTGCAGTGTTTATAATTGCATGTCTTTCGTTACGACGAACACGTTTTTTTGCTGATGCATGATTAGCCATTTTTAAACCTTTTCAAACCTTTATTTGCACTTCTTTATACAATAGTTATGCCCAAAATTTTCCACAGGAAAATATTCTTGCTTTGGACATTTTCACAGTTTTATTCAATAAAACCGCTAAATCCTTAAAACCTTACGTAAGATTTCGGAGAGTAATACCTTTGAAACAGGGGGGTTGTCAAGTGATTCGTGCATTTTTTACGAATCAATTTTTTTTATAGCCCAAAAACACTTTACAATGTTGGCCGAACCATAATCCTCACATAGTTTTCATCGCCCTCGCGCTCAAAAGAAAAAGAAAGCGTTTCAGCCTTGCGATAAAAATTTGTGCTATCCACTGCACTCCAACCAAATTGCGGTAAGACGGCATGATAAAAGCGTAAAACCTGCCCCTTATCAACGCGCGCCATATGAGCGACAACCTCAACAATACCACCCTCAGGCTTATCAAATAAAATTGCGCCATCTTGCGTTTCTTCTAACCCCTCCATTAATGGAATATCTTGCGCCACATCAAAAAATTCGGGGGCCTCGGCATTTTGCGCATACACCAAAGACGGCGCAAACATCATCATTGCTACAAAAGATACGGTTAATTTAAATATGCACATCATGTGTTCTTCCATTTTATAAATATTAGAGCTGACATATTGGGCAATAAAATGTTGAGCGCCCGCTTTGTACTTTTCTTTTAATAACATCACCGCAATGATTGGCACATTCTACACCCTCACGGTCATAAACACCAAAGCGATGTTGAAAATACCCCAATGATCCATCAGTATGCGCATAATCCTTTAATGTGCTACCGCCCGAATCCAGTGCGTCGTTCAAAACCTTGCGCACACATATAACCAGTTTTTCTGCCTCATCCTCACTTATAGTATGGGCAAGACGCAATGGTGAAATGCGCGCATGATACAGCGCCTCACAAACATATATATTCCCAAGCCCCGCAACCACCGCCTGATCAAGTAAAGCCGTTTTTATTGGTGATTTTTTATGTCGTAGCTTTTGTAATAAGTCCTGAGCCGACCACGCATTTCCAAGTGGCTCTGCCCCCATAGAGCTAAAAGGCGTTTCTTCGCTCCATTTATCCTGCTCGATCAAATAGAACATCCCAAAACGCCTTGGATCTTCAAAAACTATATATGCGCCATCATCCATTGTCATTGTAATGTGATCATGTTTATGCGGTTGATAAGAATCAGGGGAGGGAAATATACGAATGCGCCCTGACATGCCCAAATGCAAAACGGCGCATTCCTTATCCCCCATATGAATAAGGATATATTTACCGCGGCGCTCTAAATTGGTAATCACCCGCCCGCTCATGCGCAAAGCAAGGTCTTTGGGTACGCCACCGCGCAAATCATAGCGATTAACCTGTATAGCTACAATAATCTTGCCAGATACTGCACCCTCCATACCTCGGCGCACAGTTTCAACCTCCGGAAGCTCGGGCATAAAAAATCCTATTTCATTTCCACGGGTAAGAATTTCAGCACCGGCGCGCCATTAAAATCAGCATATGAAAATAAAGGATGAAATGTTTTTGTCGCAACGGTATAGGCTGGCGCTATAAAATACAGATCAGCTTCATCGAATTTTTTCTTGAGATAAATATCGTAATTACGCATGGTCAGAACAGTATAAAAAACACCCTGAACCGCGTCAGGCTCACCCATTTCACGCGACGGATAAAGCGTAAGCTTGCCACTTCTCTCGTCATAATTATACTTACCTATGGAATATTTGCGAAGCGCGCCTTTAGGGTCATTCGTGTAAATAATTTGGAAATCCTGCTCATCCAACACAAGCTCGGCAATCGATGCCATGCCAAATGCCACAAACCACTTTCCCTTAATCGCATCAGCGGATGGAATGCTCATCTCTGCGCTATTTTGTGGCAATTTACTATCTATACCCTTTTGAGAACGATGATCTATAGAACCCGTTGCCCCAACATGAATAGGGTGACTGACATCCTTGTCTTTACCGGTAAACTTGAAATACCCCATAACCCCAATAGTTATTACCACAGCAAAGGCAATCGCCATAAACAAGATCTTATTTCTCTTAACATCGCGCGCGGTTTTTTCAGAAGTTTTTAATTTTTTTTTCATGAAGCCCACCTAAAAGCTATAAAAATAACATAAAAATACAAAATACATTCACTCTTAACATATTGATTTCATTAAATTTTAACGTATCACCACTAAAATACAATATACACAAAAAAACTAAAGGCATTTTATGAGCATATATATAATAGCGCAACTCATTGGATTTGTCGGGTATCTTTTTTATATAAGTGCCCCTCATAAAAAAACACGCCTTCACATTATTCAAATGGAGGCCATCGCCTGTAGCTTTTTATGCATACAGTGGTTTTTATTGGGGCAAAGCAGTTTGATTGCCCTAAACATGCTCGTTGTTTTAATTTCTATCACAGCGACCTTAGCGGAAAATAAAACAAAGATACGTGCCTTTATGCCTGCGCTTTATCCTATCGGAATATCCGTCTTATTACTTAATGCAAACGGAACGATCATTGATGCCCTTGCCATCATTGCCCTGTGCTGTCAGATAAAGTCGAAATCATCATCAAATGCAGTGCATTTCCGCGGTTTCGCCGCCATGGCAAGCTCTACACTTATTGTATCAAGTACATTTGCCCTGTCTATTCCGGCAATTATGTTTAACGCTCTTTATGCAATCGGCCATTTACAACACATACCAAATGCATCATATATGCAAATACGAAAAAAGTTGGTCACATCTCTGCAAACCAACTTCTCTACGCAGTAAAACATGTGTGGGGACACGCCTACTCTAAATTCTTAACTTCAACCATTGATTTTTCAATTTGCGACAAAAACGCCATAATGTCAACATAATTATGCCTAAATCATGCATTTCTTTGGCTTCCTTTGCTATTTTTCTGGACTTTTGAAAAGATTAGACATATAACTTGCAAGAATTTCAAAGCTTTGCGAGATAGAATTAATGCCAACGATCGAACAAATCCGCGCTGCACGCGCCCTTATAGGATGGAGCCAAGGCGAGCTAGCCGATCAAGCCGGCCTGTCACAAACAGGCATTGCGCGCATTGAAAACGGCACAAACCAACCCAATTCAACAACACTTGGCAAAATTTGCATGGCCTTTGATAAGGCAGATGTAGAATTTATTGGCAATACTGGTGTAAAAAAACGGACTGGTGAAGTTCGTACCCTTAGAGGCGCACAAGGTTTTAAAGAATTTATGGATGATGTCTATAATACAGCAAAATTAGAAGGCGGAGAAATTGTACTCCATAGTGCGAATCCTGAAAATTGGCATAAATGGATGGGTGAAAAAGATTACAATGACCATGCTGCACGCATGGAAAGCTTAAGTAAAGATATCAGCGTTAAAATTACAGTTGAACAAGGCAATAAGTTGTTTATTGCAAGTTCTTTTGCAGAATATAGATGGTTTGGCGCAGATATGTTTAAAGAACAATCATTTTATGCATATGGCAGTAAATTAGCTTTCATAAACTTTACAAATGACGATGTTGAAATTCAAATTCTTAACAAAGAAGAATTTTCACAAGGCTTCCGCACTCTTTTTAATATTGCGTGGAACAATGTTGCAAAAATTCCACCAAAGTAAAAGAACATGACTGACTTGAGTAAACACATTGACGGTTTCAATAATGCGGCAAGCCATTCTGAGGTGGCTCTGTTTTTGCCGACGTCAGAAGACTCTTCAAATTATATGCTAAATCACTTAGCAGATAAGCTTTTCACTGAGACGACCAGCATAAATCTTAGAGTTTTTCTTGTTGAACAATCCAAAGACCCTAGAATAGACAGCAATACGGACTTAATGTCAAAAAGCTTTATTCATGGTAAAATCTTAAAAGATTTTGTTTTCCCATTTCAATTAAGCCAAACAAAACAAGAAATTAAAGAACCAAAGTTACTCTGCCCTGAGTTATTAAAAGAAAAATATCCGGAAAGATTATCATATACACATATAAAAGATGTGAATGACCCAGATTTCATAAATGAGTATATAAAAAATAACCCAAGTTTAAAAATGGGCTTTTCTGTACGGAATTTACAAATATTCAAAGATGAAATTATAGACGCTTTTACAGAAAAAGGAGACGCAACGTTCCTTAACTCGCATCCTGCAATTCTACCGGGAATACGCGGCTTAGAAGGTCCTTTTTGGACAAGAGTTTTAGGCATGGATTACTACACCACTAGTCTACATCTTATTATTAAAGAACTTGATGCGGGCGCTATAATTGACTACTCATCAAAATCAGTAAATGGCGACTCTGAAAAGCCTATTGCGCAATATACAAGGGATGCAGCACCTGAACTTGCGGATATGATTTATAAACAAATTCACCTAAGGCTTATCAGAAACGGTTCCCCTCCAGGACTAAAATTACAAGAGGGAGAGGTTGGATACTACACATTACCAACAGCAGAAAACATTAGCACTGCCAAACAAAATGGCATCACATTAACAGATGCGAAAGAACAACTAAAATGGCTGTCAAAAAACTTTACGACATCTGCAAAAGATGAAAAAAAGTTGCACAAACTTCTAACTCAAGAATATTCTAAATTCTTAACCGATCTGAACCACCCGAAAGAGGATATGAATTTTAATAGCCCAGAAGTATAATCCTAAGAAAAGATTCCCTATTTATTGAAGAAAATGGGCCTGATAAGACTTCATAATAGGTTATAAAAATTTAGCAACTAAACCAGATCAATAAAATATTTATGCATCGGTGATGGGTATTGCATGGTTAATTCAGGGTGGAAGGTAGAGGCAAGGATATTGCCTTTTTTAACCCAAACGGGAGCCCCCTCATAAGAGGCCAAAACCTCAACGCCCGCATCCATTTCTGTAATCACAGGCGCGCGTATAAAGGACACGGTGTAATCCATAATATCGACATGATGGCTCTCTAACTGGCGGCCATAACCATTTCTTTGTATTGTAATCGGCAATAAACCAAATGATTTTTGCGCCGGATTTGTTACATTTTGCGCCAAAAGAATAGAGCCAGCGCAAATACCCCAAACAGGCTTTGCGCTAAATTCTTCCATCAAGACATCCCATAAATCGAAATTCTCGATCAACTTTAACATTGTCGTGCTTTCCCCACCGGGAATGATGAAAGCATCAACCTCTTTAAATTGAGCAGGCGTTTTAACCGTGCGAAACTCTGCGCCTGCCGCCTCAATATGCGGTTTATGCAGATCAACAGCGCCTTGCAGCGCAAAAACACCAATGATAGGACGTTCATTTTTCATGGCTGAGTTATATCAACTTCATATTTTTCTGTAAACAGATTCAGATGATTTTTTGTATAATTATAAAAATGGCATTATCCATGATAAGATGCGCCTGATTATCATAGAAAGTGGTTAAGGAAATGAACTTACGCCTTTTTATGTCCTGTTTGGCTTTATGCGTTCTGGCGGGATGTAGCAATAATGGAAATTTTTCTTCGGAATATGCATCCGGATATTCTGTATCCTCCCCTATTAGCTGCGTGCCATATGCGCGCGATGTTTCAAAATTAAATATTCATGGTGATGCCTATACATGGTGGAATCAGGCAGCGCGCTCTTATGAACGCGGTAATATTCCGCGGCCTAACGCGGTTTTTGTATTATCAAAAACATCCAAGCTGACCCGCGGGCATCTAGCGGTTGTTACCCGCACAATAGATGCACGTCATATTGATGTCACGCATAGCAATTGGGGCAACGACCATGCCAGCCGTAGCGTGATTTATAAAAAGATGCGCGTAGAGGATATTTCTACAGTAAATGACTGGTCATTGGTACGGTTTTGGAATCATGAAACAGGTCATTTTGGTTCCCCTTACCCTG
Source organism: uncultured Alphaproteobacteria bacterium (assembly GCA_963974945.1). Classification (GTDB taxonomy): domain Bacteria; phylum Pseudomonadota; class Alphaproteobacteria; order Micavibrionales; family Micavibrionaceae; genus UBA1672. The sequence goes on along the minus strand of CAXBFT010000013.1, from coordinate 721 downwards.
CCTATGGCTTTATTTATCAATAAAAAAAGCCCCGACACATCATGGTCGAGGCTTTTAAATTCTATTTTTTATGCCTTACCAACCGCGATTGGCCATAAGCATTGGCTCATCAATCTCACTGATTTCTGTACCGCGCATCGCAACACCCCCAAGCTCTTTAGAAGCCTGAAGAACGATTGCCGGATCATTATAATGCGCCGTTGCTTTTACGATGGCTTTGGCAAATTTCTCAGGATTGTCAGATTTGAAGATACCTGAACCCACGAAAACGCTTTGCGCGCCAAGCTGCATACATATTGCCGCATCCGCTGGGGTGGCAATGCCGCCAGCCGCAAAATTAGGAACAGGCAACTTACCTTCTGCACGTACAATTTTCAAAAGCTCAAACGGCGCGCCAAGATCACGAGCAGCAGTCATAAGTTCACTCTCATCCATGTTGCAAATCCATTTAATTTGCGCATTAATTTGACGCATATGACGAACGGCCTCAACAATATTCCCTGTACCCGGCTCACCTTTTGTACGCATCAATGCCGCGCCTTCGCCAATACGACGCAACGCTTCACCAAGATTTTTTGCTCCACAAACAAATGGCACTTTAAAATCATGCTTGTTGATATGATATTCTTCATCCGCAGGTGTAAGAACTTCTGATTCATCAATGTAATCAACACCGATTTGTTGCAAAAGCTGTGCCTCTGCAAAATGACCAATACGGCAT
>CAXBFT010000012.1:0-18750 GCA_963974945.1 uncultured Alphaproteobacteria bacterium | reverse complement strand
CAATGTGATTAATGAGGCCGCGTTATTGGCGGCGCGTCGTAATAAGCGCGTGATCGGTATGGAAGACCTTGAAGATGCCAAAGACAAGGTCATGATGGGCGCAGAGCGTCGATCAATGGCGATGAGTGATGATGAGAAAAAGCTTACCGCTTATCATGAGGCAGGACACGCAATTGTATCTTTGCATGAGCCCGAATGTGATCCCATCCATAAGGCAACGATTGTGCCGCGTGGTGGCGCGCTTGGTATGGTGATGAGCCTACCTGAGGGGGATCGTTATAGTTTCTCTCGCGCAAAGATGATTGCCAAAATGGCGATGACCATGGGTGGCCGCGCAGCGGAAGAAATTACCTTTGGTAAGGATCATGTGACGAGCGGTGCATCAAGCGATATTCAATATGCCTCATCCTTGGCGCGTGCCATGGTGATGGAATGGGGGTTGAATGATGAGATCGGCATGGTTAATTTTGGTGATGATCCCAATAGTTATCGAGCGCGCCGCATATCAACCGCAATGTCGAATAAAATTGATACCGAGGTTAAGGCGCTTATTGATAATGCCTATGCGCGTGCAATGAAATGCTTAACGGATAATGCCAAGGATTATGAGAAGCTTGCGAAGGCATTGCTTGAATATGAGACCCTTTCAGGGGAAGAGATTAAGGCGTTGCTTCGAGGGGAGCCGATTATTCGCGGCGGTGATGATGACGAAGTTGATGTCGCGCCGCGTTCATCAGTGCCAAGTTCAGAGCCTAAATAGACCAATTGAAATCATTCATTTGTAAGGGGGCGCTACTCAATTGGGTGGCGCTTCTTCTTTTTGTGATTTCTGATAAATCTGAGTGGCTCATTAGATGGTCGAGGCAGTTCTGAATGAAATTTGCCATCTCTTTGCGCTTGTCATCATTGTCGATTAAATCACTGCGGATCTCAAGGCCAAGATATTGCAGGTCGTTTTTCTCGCTGATACTCGGCGCGGCGTTGCTTGGGCGATTTGCGACTTTATATGGCTCGCCCGATACAAAGTGATAGCGATCTTGTTGTTTTAAATAATCCTCTAGCGCGCGTGAAAAAGGCGTTTTTTCGGCGCGTATGGTGCCGATTTCTACATCGCGCTTTTTCTGTTCCCATGTTGGGGTAAAACTGTGGAGATCCAGCGCGATGATTTTGTCATTATGCGCAGCGCGTATGGTATTGATAAGTTTTTCTTTGCCCTCATGATAGGGCCAGTAAATTTCATCCAATCGTTTCAGGCGCTTTTGCGCGCAGCACATGTCGGGCTGGTTTTCAGGAATAGTCAGGTCGCGCTTTTCAGGAGAAAACAGCGTGATGGCATAATCGGGCATAGCATTTAAATCGCAAACAAGGCGGGAATAAATCCCTTCGATAAAATTGGCATCAGGCATATCATGGCGTAACAGATCAAATAAGGGTGCGATGTATAGGTCAACGGCTTCATGCGCGGTTGCGAACCAGTTGGGGTCGGTTCCCATACAAGGAGAAAATTGCCGCGGAACGGCGTGGCCATTATGCGGGCCGGTGAATAGAATATGGCTTTGCCCCTTTGTAATCGCAATAGGCGCAGGGTCTTTATCGGTGAGCAGGTATTGTTGTTTTATGTTCATGATTTAAATTTATTCTATACTCATTCAACTATAATTATTTGTATTTATTCTATGACATCGTTGCTGCGCTTCTTACTTAAGATTTATTTGCTGCATCGCTTGGCTTCGTCACAAAATAAAGCCAGACAACTATACCATATATCACTACTATACCCGCCAATCACTAAGATATTTGAAATTATTCCCTCTCTTTTTGTGCTGTTCAGGCGTTGAGAGTGGGCAGGGTGTGATCCTCTGAATTCCATGGCATTTTTTTTCCAACGCGTTGTGTATATGGGGCATGGTCCGTTGTATCGGGTTTGGGTCTGGGCGGAAGGGGGGAGACGAGGCTGGCTTTTTCTGTTGCCCTTAAATAGGCATGCGGATCTGTATGCTCCAATGAACGTATGTGATCGACACTTTTTTCTATAAAATCAATAAATTTATTTTGGCCTTCTTGCGTACTGATTAAGTCATTACGAATTTCAATGCCAAGATATTGTAAATCGCATTCGGCCTCTATGTATCTGGCGGCATTTTTTTCGCGGTCTGCAACGCGATATGGCTTACCCGAAACATAGCTATAATCATTTTGGTTTTTTAGGAAGCTTTCCAGTGCCTTTGACAAATCTGTTTTATGGGCGCGGATTGTGCCAATTTCTTCGGTTCTTGGGTTGTTTTTCCATGTTGGAGAAAAGCTGTGCATGTCTAGGACGATGATCCCATCATGCGCGGCGCGGATTTCATTTATGATCGCCTTTTGTGCTTGATGATAGGGGTAGTATATTTCATTCATCCTGCGTGAGGCTTGCTCTTCACAGCATTCTTCATGTTGATTTTTGGGGATAATAATGTTGTCCCATTCCGATGATGTACGCTTTATTGCTTCATCAGGGTGGGCGTTAATATCGGCAACCAGGCGTGAATAATTCCCCTTATGTAGCGTAGCTTCGGGGAATCGTTCCCTCATGATTTCGAAGATGTTTGCCATATACAAATCGCGTGCTTCATGGGCTTTGGCAAACCAGTCTTTATCCGTTCCGAGGCAGTCTTCCACCCCCTTGGGCAGTAATATTTCATTATGGGGGAAGGTAAATAAAAGGTTGCTTGTGCCTTTTATCGTCGTGAATGGGGCGGGGTCTTCTGCGGTAAGCAAAAGCGCCTTTTTTGCGTTGGTATTATAAGCCTGTTCTATACCCATTTATGCACAATATCATTACTGCGCGTGGCAATCACGAATTATTTGAAATTCTCTATTGTCAAACACTGTTGCTCTGCATAAAGTTGCGCCTATGACACAAGAAAATGCAAAGAAAAAATATTTCGGCACAGATGGTATTCGTGGGCGCGCCAATACGCATCCCATGACCGCCGATATGGCCTTGCGCGTTGCCATGGCTGGGGCGAGCGTTCTTCGCCGTTCACGGGGCGGTAAGCATATGGATCGCGTGGTGATTGGTAAGGATACGCGCTTGTCAGGTTATATGTTGGAACAGGCGATGAGTGCGGGTTTTATCTCTATGGGGATGGATGTTATTTTGATTGGCCCGATTCCTACGCCCGGCATTGCAAAATTGACACGGTCTTTGCGCGCCGATTTGGGCGTGATGATTTCCGCCTCGCATAATCCGTATCAGGATAACGGAATTAAATTATTTGGCGCAGACGGGTTTAAGCTTGCCGATGATATTGAAACGCAGATCGAGGCAAAGATCGATCAAGATTTAAGCGCAGAATTGGTTGAGCCGGAAAATCTGGGGAAGGCAAGCCGTTTAGATGATGCGCTGGGGCGGTATATCGAATCGCTGAAGCGTTCTCTTCCGCGCCGTGGATCTTTAGAGGGGCTGAAAGTTGTTGTCGATTGTGCGAATGGCGCGGCCTATAAGGTTGCCCCGCAAGTGTTGTGGGAGCTTGAATGTGAGGTTGTAGCCATCGGAAATACGCCGAATGGCCGCAATATCAATGATGGTTATGGCGCAACGTCTACAGGGCGTTTGCAAGAGGCGGTTGTGGATCATAAGGCAGATATTGGGATTGCCCTTGATGGGGATGCCGATCGCGTGATTATGGTGAATGAACGCGGCGATAAAATTGACGGCGATCAGCTTATGGGCGCTCTTGCTCTGTGGTTTAAAGAGCAGGAGCTTTTGAAGGGCGGTGGTCTTGTTGCCACCGTTATGTCGAATTTAGGGTTAGAGCGTTTGATGCATTCCCATGATTTAACCTTGGCGCGAACCGCCGTCGGGGATCGTTATGTTGTTGAACATATGCGCAAGCATGGGTTTAATTTGGGTGGGGAGCAATCAGGCCATTTGGTGATGAGTGACTATGCGACAACGGGCGATGGCTTGCTTGCCGCGCTTCAAATTCTTAATTTTATCAAGCAAAAGGATGTTCCCGCGAGTGAGGCATTAAATATGTTCTCACCATGTCCGCAAACCCTTAAGAATGTTAGGTTTTCTGGCAAAAGCCCAATGGAATCCGATGCGGTTCGTAATGCTGTAAATTCTGCGCAAGAGCGCTTTAATGGAGGTGGGCGTGTGCTTGTCAGACCATCAGGAACCGAGCCTTTGATTCGTGTTATGGCAGAGGGCGATGATAAGACTATGGTTGATAATGTCGTGAATGATTTATGTGACGTGATTGAAAAAGCGGCGGCAAATTAGAGGCTGTTTTTTTGCATTTCGATGCAATAATCCTGCATACGTTTTCCTTTTTCATCTTTGAACGTATTTTCGGTGATAATAAGATTCTTTATACGGTCAATTCTAAAGTTTCGGAAATCATCACGTTTTTCACACCAGCCCAGCAAGAGCCATACGGGGCTGAAAAATATCAAACATAATGGGCGTATTGTGCGGTTGGTTATCTTTCCGTTTTCGTCTTCATATATAAAGTCCAATTTATGTTTACTGCGAATGGCGCGGCGCAGGGCGGTGAAATCAATATTGATTTTAACCTCTGCTTTTGATGGCATGGAAAATAGGAATGTTTGCTCCAATTCTTTTTGCGTTGATTCCGGCAATACGCTTTTCAGTTTATCTATGGCTTGGCTGGCGGCCTGTGCTAAACCTTTGTCTCCCCAACTTTTTACCATTTGTGCGCCAAGCATAAGGGCATCAATTTCTTCTACACCGAACATGAGGGGTTGAACTTTATGATCTTGACTAAGGATATAACCGATTCCTGCTTCTCCTATAATGGGGATGCCTGAGGCGTTTAAATCGGCTATATCGCGGTAAATCGTGCGTGGGCTGACCTCTAGCACTTGGGCGAGGTGTTGTGCAGTTACAACAGTGCGGCGTGCTTTTAGAAATTCAACAATACGGAATAAACGGTCGGCTCTGCGCATTCGGGGTCTTTCTGTTTGGTGTTTATTATAGGGTAGACCAACACTACTGACAACACGCTGTCAGTAGTGTTGTGCCAGTATTAAAAAGAACAGCAATGATGCTGTATTTAATTTAAAATAGGAGATCATAAAGATGAATAAAGAAGAGATAGTGCGTGAGCTTGCTCAAGGATGGGTAGAGAAAGATGAAGCCGTTTTTCGCAAGCATATGAGCGCGGATTTTCATTTTAAAGGGCCCATGATGGAATCGCATGGTTTGGATGAAATGTTTGCATCTATGGAGGCGTGTCCATTCGAAAGTTCATGCCAGAACAGTGAGTTGGTTATACAAGGGGATAATGTTGTGAATGTTTTTGATTGGGTTGTGACAAAACCTTTTTTGGCAACAATTCCTTGTGTCGAGGTTATGGCATTTGATGGAAATAAGGTTAAAAAGTCGCGTTTATTCTTTGATACGGCGCAATTACCTAAGGAATTTGTAGAGCAGATGATGAAAATAGCAGCATAGATTTGCCCGATCAATAGAGCGAAGCGGTAACCATGAATAAGTTTTTGGTTGCCGTTTTGTTTTTAGGTGGAATGTGCTACTCATATTTTAGAGTTTTTAGCTGGACTTTGTGTGCGTTGGGCGATAAGTTTTGGCGGTTTGCACAGATAGATTGATTGCGAAAAGAGTAGTATGAGCAATAAAGACAAGAGTTTGGCCTTACTCCCGAATGGGTTTGTAGACCTTTTGCCCCCTTATGCGCAAAGGGAGGCTCATTCTATCCGCATTTTGATGGATGAATTTGCATCCTTTGGCTATCGCCGTATTAAACCCCCGTTATTTGAATTTGAGGATAGCTTGCTTGCGCCCGGACCCGGTGCGCGCCTATCATCTGAGACCTTTCGCCTGATGGACCCTGTTTCGCACCGTATGATGGGCGTACGATCCGACATTACGGCGCAAATTGCCCGCATTGTTTCGACCCGTTTGGGGAATGAGCCGCGCCCGCTCCGTCTTGCTTATGCGAATGACGTATTGCGCACCCGCGGCAGTCAAATGCGCACAGAGCGTCAATTTACACAAGTTGGCTGTGAATTGATCGGGGAAGCGAATAACATTGAAACAGATATAGAGCTTTGCATTCTTGCTGTTTTAGGTTTGAAGGCGCTTGATCTTTGCGATATTACCCTTGATTTCACCATTCCGGGATTCGTCGGGGCGGTGCTTGCAGGGATTGAAGGGGATAATAAGGCCGAAATTTTAAAGGCGGTCAGCCGCCGCGATCGTGACGCGCTTAAAGATTTTGGTTTGGCGCAGACGGATATTCTGGCACAAGCCATTGGCGGAGCAGGGTATGCATCTGACGCACTGGCGGCGCTTGACGGGATGGCGTGTTCCCCCGCATTAACGGATAATTTAGCGCGTTTAGGCGCGGTTTGCATTGGCGTGCGCGCGGCGTTGGATGATTTGGGCATTAATGATGTTGATCTGACGGTTGATGTGATTGATCAAGATGGGTTTGAATATCATAAGGGTATCGGTTTTACGCTGTTTACTTCGGCTGTTCATGGCGAAATTGGTCGCGGCGGGGCATATGAGGTTTGCTTTGGCAATGATGGGCAAAGTGAGACAGCAAAGGGCTTTACCCTTTATATGGATACGATTTCAAAATGTGTGAATGCATCCGATGATGCGCCGCGCCTTTATGTTGATGCGGGCGTATCGTGGAAAAAGATCAGGGATTTACAGGCGCAAGGGTGGATTATTATTCGAGGAATTGGCAATGATGTAATGCCACACGAATGCACACATATATTAAAAGACGGAACAGTAACTACAATTTCTTAAACAATGAGGTTAAAACATGAGTAATGTTGCAGTAATCGGATCACAATGGGGCGATGAAGGAAAAGGGAAGATTGTCGATTGGCTTTCTTCGCGCGCAGATGTTGTTGTGCGTTTTCAAGGCGGGCATAATGCCGGTCATACGCTTGTTATTGATGGTGTTGAATATAAGCTTAATCTTTTGCCATCGGGTATTGTGCGTAAGGGTAAAATATCCATGATCGGTAATGGTGTCGTGGTTAGCCCTTGGGCGTTGCTTAAAGAAATTACAATGATCAAGGAAAAAGGCGTAAAAGTAACGCCTGAAAACTTTATCGTGTCAGAAACTGCGCATTTGATCTTGCCTGTGCATCAGGCATTGGATGCGGCGATGGAAATGTCGCGTGGTGATGGTCAAATCGGAACAACAAAGCGTGGTATTGGCCCATGTTACGAAGATAAAGTTGCGCGCCGTGGTATTCGCGTTTGTGATTTACGTCACCCTGAATTATTGAAGGATAAAGTGCGTAAAATGATGTTTCATCATAATATTTTGTTGAGCGGCATGGGAGCAGACCCGCTTGATGCAAATGAAACCTATGAAAAACTGATGGAGATTGCGGGCGATATTTTACAATATAGCGGCCTTGTATGGCGTGCATTAGATGTAGCGCGCAGCGAAGGTAAAAAAATTCTTTTCGAAGGTGCGCAAGGCACTATGCTTGATATAGATCATGGAACTTATCCTTTTGTGACCTCATCTAATACAGCCTCCGGTCAGGCGGGGTTGGGTTCAGGTATGGGGCCGGATGCGGTGAAATATGTTTTGGGTATTACCAAAGCCTATACCACGCGCGTAGGATCAGGTCCTTTCCCAACGGAATTGGATGATGAAATTGGTGAGTTCCTTGGTGAGCGTGGTAAAGAATTTGGTACAAATACAGGGCGTAAGCGCCGTTGTGGTTGGTTCGATGCAACAATGGTGCGTCAAGCGGTTAAGGTGAACGGCATGAGCGGTATTGCACTGACCAAACTTGATGTTCTTGATGGTCTTGAGGAACTTAAAATCTGTGTCGGGTATCTTCTGAACGGGGAAGAGATTGATTATTATCCGTCATCTCAAATCGATCAGGCGGCGGTTGAGCCGATTTATGACACAATGGAAGGTTGGTCTGAAAGCACATATGGCGCGCGCACTTGGGCAGATTTACCCGCCGCGGCAGTTAAGTATGTGCGTCATATAGAGGAGCTGATCGGTGCGCCAGTAACGATGCTTTCTACGAGCCCGGAACGTGATGACACGATTTTAATGCGCGACCCGTTTGTAGATTAAGTATATTATTTACAATGACTTGTGTATATATCACGTCCATTTTCAGTTGAAATGGGCGTGTATTTTTTTTGGCCTAATTATTGCCCGAAATACATTATGCGTAGTTTATATATCATTAAAACAGTCGTATTTTGGGTTCAGAGCTTGATCAAAATTTTTATCGGGCAGGGAAGATGCATATTGATACGCTGTACTTTTCCTTCAAATCACTTTAGAATTAGGCGATGTGTAACAGGATGTTGCTTTGCAGGTTTCAATGGTGTTTCAAAATATTAAAGATATAAATTCAAGGTGGGCATGGCATGGCTAACCCTCAGGCCGCTGGTTCTGCGGCGCAAATGGCACCAATTCCATTCGGATCAAAGATTCGCATTAATCCTGCTATGCGCTTGCCGCGTTTTGATAATGGACAATCAAAGGCGTATGAGGCCTTTGATACCGATAATAAAACCCAAAAATACATTGCCATTGTTTGCGGCGTAGAGAGTTTGCCGCGTTGGTCAGCTGCCGCGCTCTATAATAAATTGGCGGATACGTCTTTTATGCGCATGATGGGATCTGGCATTATTACTTGGCCCATGGATAATTCACAAAAATACGTTTTCCTTTATGCGGGCGGTGTTGGTGAGGCGCTTGTTGAAAAAGGGGGGCTTAATCAGGTTTCTTGGCGACATCCTGATATTATTGAGCGGTTCATACAGCCTATGGCGCGGATCCTTAAGGAGATGGAAGATAAGAGTTTTCGTCATGGAGCGATTCGGGCGAGTAATATTTTTCATGGCTCAATAGATAAAAACAAACCCGTTATTTTAGGCGATTGCCTTTCAACGCAGCCCAGTGCAGATCAGCCCTCTATATATTTACCCATTGAAAAATCCTTGGCGGAGCCTATGGGGCGCGGAGGGGGGAGTTTTAAAGATGATATTTATGCCTTTGGTGTCAGTCTTATTGTGTTTTTAAGAAAAAACGATGAGCTTGCAGGTGTAAGTGATAACGAAATTTTACGGCGGCGCGTTGAGCATGGGAGCTATAATGTTCTTATCGGAAATGAGCGTTTTCAATCCGTATTTTTAGAGTTTTTGCGCGGTGTGTTGCATGATGACCCTTCGTTACGATGGGGGTTGGATGAGATTTTTTCGTGGCTTGATGGCACGCGCATGACACCGCCGCCAGTGGCAAAGCCTAAAAAAGCCAACAGACCCCTTTTATTGGGGGGGCGAAGGTATGTATCACCGCAATTACTGGCCTTGGATATTCATAAGTTTCCGCATGATATAGCGGATATGATCCAAAATGGCAGCTTAACGCATTGGATAGAAAAATCGATTGATGATTCGCATTTAACAGAGCGGTATTCAAAAAGCGTGGAGCGTATTATTGGTGCGGGGAATGCCGCGGATAATAAAGATTTTATGGTTACGCAGCTTAGAATGGCTTTAAACCCCGCTTTACCTATTTATTATAAGGAACGCATTTTTTCCTTTGATGGTTTGGGGGCATTGCTTGCGTTGGATATTTATAAGGATCAGGATGTTTCTTATTTTAGAGAGGTGTTGCGTCTAAATATATTGGATCAGGCCGTTGTTTTAACGGGTGTACCTCAGAACCAACTTATCGTTTATTTGAAACAATATGATGTGTGCAGGTCCTCTTTACAGAATTTAAGAGCAGGTTTTGGTGTTGAACGATGTGTTTATATGTTGTGCAAAGATACGCCTTGTTTAAGTCCGAAATTAAGCGGATCTTTTGTTCATAATGCACAATCTGCTTTGATTACGTATGAGGCATTATGTGCAAAAGGAGGGGAGATTGCTTTGTTGCTTGATCGACATTCTATTGCTTTTTTCAGTGTCCTTGACAGCACCTTGATGGAGCGCTCTATCTATGATTTGAACGATGATGATAAAAGTTTGAAAATAGCAGGGAATTTAAGGTTTTTTGCATTAATTCAACAAAGGGCAAATGATTTTTCGGCGCCTTCTTTGGCCAAGGTTTTTGCAGATTCCTTATCGGGAGTGTATAAAAGTTATAAGAATAAGGCATTACAAAAAACCATCCAAGAAGGTGTTGAGAACGCGGCTAAGCTTGGTGATTTGACAACAATGTCGATGATTCTGGATGATGATGTCACGCTTAAGAAGGATGATCTTGGGTTCAGGCGCGCAAAATACGAATATTATAACCTTCAGTTAGAGTATAATGAGCTTAATAAGCGCCTGTCGAATAAGGCTACATATGGTCTTCCAAATGGGCGGGACGCGGCGGCGATTGTGTCATGGTCTATATCGACATTGATTACATTGATTGTCGTCTTTGCGCATTTATCCGGTTATAGGATGTATTAGAATGGCCAAGGAAAAAAAAGTAAAAGCAAAGGGTAAAAAGTCGTCTAATAATAAGGGACTTAGTGTGAAGGCACGCCTTTTTCTTGTTGTTGGTGTGTTGTTGGCGCTTGTCTTTTTGCCGACCACCATGCTTGTATTTTTTGGTATGTTTCCAAGCTTAGTTGCTGCATTTGTTAGTGTTAGAGGGCGTGGGGCAAGAGCTTCGACAGTTACGGCTATGAATTTGGCCGGTTGTGTGCCTTATGTTTTTAAATTATGGTCTACCAGCAATGATTTTGAAGCCAGTATTGATATTCTAACCAGTTCCAATGCGTTGATGGTTATGTATACGGCGGCGGCCTTTGGTTATATGATTGATTGGGTTGTGACGGGGCTTGTGTCCTCTTTCTTATATCAAAAGGGCATCGCGCGTATGAAAACAATTACAAAGCGTCAGGAAGATCTGGCGGAGCGATGGGGGGATGGTGTTGGAGGTAAATAATATAATTGTTAACTAAATCTTTAGGCTTTTTGTCATATTATTATTGTATAGAGGGCGAGTATATCGTCCGAAATATGCGGCACCTCTTGGCTTTAATGCGGGTGACCGCTTTTTTTATGCCTAAAAACAAGAACAAATTTGAAATAAATATACCTTAAAATGGTGGGTAATATAAATGTCAGATCTATTACGTAAGTGGTTTAGAAGGGATGATGGAGCAGCAGCGATAGAATTTTCTATGTTGCTTATACCTTATCTAATGCTGAGCTTGGGGATTATTGAGATGTCCCTGATGTTTCTATCGGCTAGTCTTTTAGAGGGCGCCACGGATTCTGCTGCGCGACTTGTTAGAACGGGGCAAATTCAACAATCCGGTGAAGATCCGGAAGCAATGTTTCGTGAGGCGCTTTGTGAATTTGCTGTGGTTTTAGTTGAATGCAATGATATGCAGATTGAAATGGTTAAATTGGATAGTTACGCCGATTATACGCAGGCAAGCTATGATGCGGATGGTAATTTCGTATCGCAGGGCGTTGATCCCGGTGGATCTAATGATAAAATATTGATCCGCGTTGCTTATCGTTATTCAATGATTACGCCTCTTGTCGGTCCATTGCTTAATGGTGCAGACGGGACAACATTGTTTGTTTCGACGATTGTCTTGCAAACCGAGCCATACGAGTTTCAGGGGGGCGAGTCATGAGTTTTTTCAGTATATTTAAAAGTTGGAAAGATGGTGAGGAGGGGATGGCCGCGGTTGAAGCCGCGATGGTTTTCCCGATCATGGTTGTTATGCTTTTGGGGGTGTTTGATTTGGGGAATGCAATATTAACCAATCAAAAGGCTTTGCGCGCATCCCAAGTTGTTGCAGACCTTATCGCCCGTAATGGCGTTGTCAGTGATCAGGATATTGATGATGCAATAGAGGCTGGACGCTTGGCTTTTGAACCATTGGATAGTTCAAGTTATGGTGTTGATATTATCAGTATCCGATTTGATGAAGATGAAAATAGCGAGATTGTTTGGCGCGAAACGATGAATATGTCAGGGGTTGCTAATCCGCTTGGTGATGTTGATGCATTGAAAGATGTAGATGAAGGCGTTGTTATGGTGGCTGTGCACTATGATTTCGAGCCAAAATTTGCCAAATTTCTTAATGATATTTCAATGAATGAAGTTGCTTTTAGTCGTGGTAGGCGCTCTCCGGTGGTGGTGAGAGATAATTAATAATAAAAAGTTTTTTTGAAAGGTCCGGAAAATGTTTAGGTTATATAGACGTTATTTAAATGAGAGTGCGGCGGCTATCGCCATTATGTTTGCCATTATGGTTCCTGTTTTGGTTGGCGTTGTGGGGATGTCATTGGATTATTCCAGTGCATATTTGGTAAAACAACGTCTGGCGCAAGCATTGGACGCGGCGGCTTTGGCGGCGGCTGCATCATCGACGGATGAGGCCGTGATTGAGCAAAAGGTTATTGACTTTTTTAACTCGAACTACCCGCCTGAGAAGCTTGGTGTAACATTTACGCCGAATGTTCAGATTGTAGGTGATGAGGTTATCGTGAGTGGTAGTGCGCGCTATAATACTCTTTTCCTTCGTGTTTTAGGTATTGATACAATAGATGTCGATGCCAATACGACGGTTGTCAGAGAGGTTCAAGGTATTGAGGTTGTATTGGTTTTGGATAATACCGGATCAATGAGTACCAATAATAATATTAGTGCATTGCGTAATGCTGCATCGAATTTTATCTATATTATGTATGGTATTGATACAGATGAAGGTGCGGCGGCAGCGCCATCGGCTTTGGATAATATGGCAACACGGGACCGTGATTATATTAAAATCGGGCTTGTCCCTTACAGTACATCTGTTAATGTTGGCCCATACGGTTTGGGAGAGGATATGGACGGTGATTATTATGGCGAACCATTTGTCAATAATCCGCATGATCTGTCCTATACGACGAATTATAATACCAGCTCAGATTGGTTTGGTTGTGTTTTGGCGCATGATTATCCCGATGATACGTTGGATCATGAGGGGCCATGGGATATGTATCGTTATTGCCTTGATGAGCATGAAGATCCGTATTGTGATAAAAAATGGAAGAATGGTAAGTATACCGTTAACCAAAAGCCCAATTATAATTGTGTAAAAACGCCGGTTATGCCGCTCAATACAAGCCCGTCAGAGCTTAAAGAGAGTATTAACACGATGGTGGCAAGCGGTCACACCTATGGTAATTATGGTATGGTATGGGGCGGGCGTGTTATTTCACCGGAATTCCCGTTCGAAGAAGGCGTTGATTGGGAAAATGAATATTGGAGAAAGGCGATTGTCATGATGACCGATGGTCAAAACACAATGCACAATAAATATTCTGTCTATGGCCCGACGCAAGATCATAATATATCAGCAGGTAATTTAAATAATCGTTTTATTGATGTTTGTGACGATTTGAAAGAGAAGGGGATTATCATCTATACCGTGACCTTCTATTCCGGTGTGCCTGAGAGTACAAAGGATTATTATCGTCAATGTGCGACATCTGAGGATTATTATCATGATGCGCCGGATCAGCAGGATTTGGTTGATGTGTTTGAAACAATTAGTCGAGAGTTGAGTAATTTGCATATTAAAGAATAGTATTAACCGTATTCACTTAAACAAATAAAATAAAACCTGTCTTTGTGCAGGTTTTATTTTTAAGTATAATTAAGTATTCATGTGATTTTATTTGAGTAAATGTTATTTATATAAAATTTTATATAAATAAAAATATCAAAAAAAGTTATTTCTTTGTTTTTTACTTTGTTTTGTTAAGGTTTTTTTAAGTAACGTGGTGCTATTATTAATTTATCGGTTAAGGAGCTTCATTAATTAAGTGGAGTATGGGTTTACCGGGAAACAACATAAAACACATCTTTAAAGGAGATTAACATGTTAAAAACACTTTTCGCTTGGGCTGAAACATATATCAAAGACGAAGACGGCGCGACAGCGATCGAATATGGTCTGATTGCGGCAGGTATCGCGGTAGCGATCGCGGCAGCAGTAGCAACAGTTGGTACAGACCTAAATGGTTTGTTCGGTGAAGTAAGCGCTGCATTGTAAGATTTATATAAATTAATATTTATAAGAAATCCGCCGGATATGTTCGGCGGGTTTTCTTTTTTGCGATAGGTAAAAACTGCCCGCAATATTCTCTTTTCCTGTTGAGTATTTACAGTCGATTTTTTAATCAGTTTTGTGTATCATGGTGTTCGTATGATTGTTCTTATTATTTTTCTGATTTGCGTATTCGTAACTTTGGCCTTCGGAGCTCTTGCTGGGCTTTCCGATATTCGCAGTATGACGATCCCTAATAGCTATAGTATCTATGTATTGGCGGCATTTATTGTTGCGTATAGCCTTCTTTATTTTACGGGACATGATCAGGTGTTCGGATCATTGCTATCGCATGGCTTGTCACTTATTCTGACATTTGTGGTAACTTTTATTTTATTTGCAGTGAAGGTCTTGGGCGCAGGGGATTCGAAATTTGCAAGTGTGTGTGCACTTTGGTTAGGTGTGAAATATATGCCTATCTTTTTATTCTTTATGACTGTATTTGGTGGCCTCTTGGGGGTGGTGGCGTTGTATATAAAACGCAAGAAACCCTTTGAATCTCCACCAGAGGGCAGTTGGGTTGCGCAGGTTCAAGGGGGCAAAGATAAGGTCCCTTATGGCGTGGCGATTGGGTTTGGCATGCTTATTGCTTTTATGTATGCAGGGTATTTTTCTACGGATGTATTGTCGTCTTTTTTGACAGTGCCTTCGACTGAGTAGGGTTCATGAATTATTAACGTTAGACCGATATGATATGAAAGACTGAGTTTTTCTTTTCGGTATTCGATTATACTTCAACGCAACCTTTCGGCTTTCTGAGTGATTATCATGAATATTATAAATCCTGAAACGGGGTCTAAACTAATGAATAAGAATATTTTAATTGTCTTAGGTGGTGCTGTGCTTGCCGCAATATTGGTGGCAATGTTGGTGCAGGTCACAATGGGTGGTAAATCTTCCGCAGATGTCAGTAGCGTTCAGGTTTTGGTTGCTGCAAAAGACTTGCGTATTGGCCATGAATTGAAGGAAGGCGATTTGAAGTGGAAAGACTGGTCTGAGGATAGTTTATTTAAAGGTGCGCTTATTAAAAAAGAAGGTCAGGATGATGCGGATAAAATCTTAGAGGGGCGTATTGAGCGTAACTTCTCCCGTGGGGAAGCTGTTGTCCGCAGTGCTTTGCTTAAAACCTCTGGGAATAATGTTGTTGCCCGTCTGTCAGAGGGGGAGCGCGCAATATCTGTTAAGGTTTCTTCCGAAGATTTGGTTGCAGGCTTTATTTCTCCCGGTCAATTTGTTGATGTTATTTTAACCTATGACGTAAAGCTGTCTTTTGGTGATAAGCAAGCGTCTCGTAAGAAAGATAATAGCGAAGTCATGGATATGATGGCGCTTAATTTAACGCGTATGGCGGCGGAAACGATTTTGCAAAATGTGCGTGTTCTGGCGATTGATCAAAACGCGGATATTGAGCCTGAAAAGGATGATAAAAAGGCCAAGAAAATAGCCAAAAAAGTGACTGTCACTGTGGCTGTGCCTGTGCGCGATGCAGAGAAACTTGCTCTGGCGGCGGAAATGGGCAAAATTACTTTGGCGATGCGCGGTGTGGGCGACAGTAAAGAGAATGCAAAAACGCCCGTGATGTCTGATGCACGTTTAACAACGTTGGATGATGAAATCTATTATGAATATATGAAAATTAAAAATGGTGGTGACGAAGGTTCGACATCATCTTCTGATGCTATAAAGGTTTACAGCGGCGCACAAATGAAGGAAGTTAAGCTTCCCTAATATGCTGTCTTTGATGCCTTTCTCTACTGTGTACTTAATCGAATAAAATATTGCTTTAAAATGACTGTATGAAAGAGTGAACCATGATGGGTTTATATAAAAATATCTCTAAGACTTTCCTGATCGCAGGTGTATTGGCCGCGAGCGGAGTGGGGGCTGGATATACGCCAGCTCTGGCTGCGAAGGGTGATCTTATTTCCCTGCATGAGGCCACAAAAACTGAGCCACCATTAAAGATCACACTGGGGAAGGCCGATATTATCAGCTTGCCTGTTGGTGTATCCGATGTTTTGGTTGCCAATCCCGCTATCGTTGATGTGCAGGCGGTTCAATCAAACAAGCTTTACGCGGTTGGTTTAAGCATTGGTGACACCAATGTGATTGTGTTGGATGCGCAAGGCAATGTGGTTAAGCGTATTGATATTCATGTGACCTATGATTTAAAAGCCATTCAGGCATTGGTGGATGAATTATTTCCGAATGAAAGCGTGAAAATTGCCTCTGTGCATGACCAAATTTTATTGACAGGTAAAGTTTCTAACCCTGAAATGGCCTCTAAAATCACTAATCTTGTCGGGCATTATGTCAGTGATCTGCAAGATGCATCGAAACCGGCTGATGAACTTATCGCCAATTTACTTGAGGTTCGTGGAGAGCAGCAAGTGATGTTAAAAGTTAAAATTATTGAGGCAGAGCGCAGTATTATTAAGGAATTAGGCGTTAACCTTACCGCAAATGATCCCAATGAATTGGCCGCAACAACGTTATTTGGTTCAACACCATCAGGCAGTACGAGCGGTGCAATTAATTCATTGGCATTTGGTGGATCAAGTGGTTTGGCTTTATCACAAGATGCAATTGGTGGTGCGCGTGGCCTTTTAGACAGCGGCATCGATGGTGTTGGGATACTTGGGTTGTTCTTATCAGCTCTTGAAGAAGAGAATCTTATCAATGTTTTGGCTGAACCTAACCTTACCGCAATTTCAGGGCAGCAAGCCGGATTTTTAGCGGGGGGGGAGTTTCCCGTTCCAGTCGGGCGTGACCAAAATGGTAATATTACAATTGAATTCCGTGAATTCGGGGTGTCTTTGAACTTTAAGCCTGTGGTTCTGTCTGATGATCGTATTAGTTTGCAGTTAAATACCGAGGTATCATCATTGGATATGGCCAATGCGGTTGTATTATCAGATTTGACCGTTCCGGGGCTTGATATTCGCCGCGCAGAGACAACAATTGAAATTCCAAGCGGTGGCAGTTTGATGATGGCAGGTTTATTGCAATCACAAACAACTGAGGGGCTTAAGGGATTACCGGGGATTAAGGATACGCCTGTTTTAGGTGATCTTATTGCGTCGAACAGCTTTCAGCGTAATGAAACGGAGCTTGTCGTGATTGTAACGGCATATTTGGTAGAACCATACGCCGATAATAAAGATACCGATCATACACCGAAGAAAAATACAGGTGAATTTTCTAAAATATTCGCAAATAATATTCGTCAGCGCTTTAAAGGTAAGGGCAGCGCCGCTTTGGGTGCGAATATCGGCAGTTTCGGATATATCGTAGATTAAGAACGTGAAGAGCATAGGTTATATTGCAATGACAAATTACGTAACACATAAAGGTAATAAACAGATGAGATACCTTCTTAAAACAGGCATCGCCATTCTTTCACTGTCTTTGGCGGGGTGCGGCGGTATTGATATGTATAAATCAGGCACAATGAATGACACGCACATTCAGGTGAAGGAACAATCATTTAGTGATGATGTCGCCATAAGTGAGGCGAACGAAGAATATCTTTCCGCTTTGGCCTATCATTATAATAAATATGGTGATGGCGTTGTTGATCTTGTGGTTGCCTATGATCCGCATTCCTATCGCAACACCGCCATGAATGCAACGAATGCCGTTTCTGATATAGCGCAGAATTTACGTGAAAACGGTGTAAGGGATATTAATGCACGCATTATCCCCATCCAAACTTTAGGTGATGAAGCCAGAGTGCAGATCGCCTATAACAGCTTCACCGCGCAAGCGCCGGATGGATGTGATGAGATGTTGCCCGGTATGAACGGCACGGCATTAGAGCATAACCCGCATTATAAAATGGGGTGCAGCGTGGACACATTAATTGCAAGGCAAGTGGCCAAGCCAAAGCACCTTATCGGGCGCGGGGCAGCGGATCACGATACAGACGGGCGCGCAGCAGCCAATATTGTTGATGTTTATCGTTCTGGCGTTAAAAATGAACCCCTAGATGGTGAAACAGCGTCAGAAGGTAATTAATGAGTTATGAGAATCATAACGCTATTCAGGCAAATTTTAGGGGAATATTAAGGGCTAGCTGCTAGAGTTTGCTGGAGTATTAAATAATAGAGCAAAATTTCATTGTCCATACCGGACAGCATACAGGTTTAATTTATGAGCGAAGCAGAGCAGCAAGCTACAGACATCCTTCTCCCGGGCGCAAAGGTCGCAATTTTTTCGACAGATGAGCAAACGTTGGCTTCCGCGCAGGCGACGAAGGACGATTGGCGCTTTGCTCGTGTTGATATTACGGCAGTACAGGGGGATGTTGAAACGGCGATAGAGGCGTTTAAAAGCAACGCATCTTATACCCTTCTTATTTTACAAACAGATCAAATAGACGAGGCCTTTACCGCCCGCCTTGGAGAGCTTTCAAGCTATTGCGAGGAGGGGACAGCGGCGATTGTGGTCGGGCCGGTTAATGATGTGTATCTATACCGTCAATTGATCGGCATGGGCGTGAGTGATTATTTGGTGCGTCCTATTCTGCCTGATGTTATGTCAGAGGTAATTGCAAAGACCTTGATACAGCGTTTAGGCGTATCAGGAAGCCGCCTTATAGCCTTCACAGGTACAAAGGGCGGTGTTGGTACATCAACCTTTGCGCAGATTGCT